>CAYNMI010000181.1:0-5780 GCA_964398095.1 uncultured Desulfobacca sp. | reverse complement strand
GCGGTATGCGCGTTTTGAATGCCAACTTCGGAGGCTCCCAGCACGGCGTCTTCACGAAGCGGCCAGAGACGCTCACCAATGACTTCTTCGTGAATCTGCTCGACATGAGAACGACGTGGAAGGCTGCCTCGGAAGACGAAGACGTGTTCGAGGGTCGTGATCGCGCCACGGGCGAACTCAAGTGGACCGGCACCCGGGTCGACCTCATCTTCGGTTCGAACTCCCAGCTCCGGGCCGTGGCGGAAGTCTACGCCTGTGAGGACTCCCAGGAGAAGTTCCTGCACGACTTTGTGGCGGCGTGGACCAAGGTAATGAACCTGGACCGCTTCGACCTGGCCCGATCGTAGCATAAACGTCTGCGAGGGCTTCTGAAAGGTATTTTGAACTGCACAGAGGCTCTCGATGCCGGAGACCGATGGGGAGCCGGCGCCGGCGCCGGGGCTGGATGCGGCCAGGGTGGAGTGCCTGGCGGGCCTGTCCCAGGAGGAGCGGGCCGTGGCCACCGGGCCGGGCACCTTTGCTTGAGGCAAAGGAGTGTTTATACTAAAATAAGGTAACCATGGAAGCCGGTGACCGGGATTGACCCGGACCACCATCAAAGGAAGCGGAGGGTATATGGCGAAGAAGAAATTTATTGTGCATGCGGAGTGTCCGGCCTGCGCCTGCGGGGATATCTCCTTTCTGGGGCCGGAGAAACTGAAGGAGAAGTTCATCGGCGACGAGAAGGAGATCGACATCCTCTGCCCCATGTGCGGCACCAAGACCAAGGGCAAGGGCAAGGTGGTGGAAGAGAAGTAGTAACAGGGACCAGGGACCAGGGGTCAGGGGTCAGAGGAACAGCCCGGGGGTCGTAAGGCGACTTCCGGGCTTTTTTTGGCTTTTGGAGGGAAGAAACGGGGAAAAATGCGGGCCAAAAGGGGCGCATTGTCAGGGGGATAAGACAGATGAGACTAAAGAGGGGTCGGAGGGTGCCGGGGCCGTGCCGGGGGGCCAGAAGGGATGGGAAAAATGACGGGGAAACCGCCCCTCTCACCCCGGCGGCGGGAGAGGGGATTACCAGGGGACAGGGGCAAAGGGGATCAATCCCCTGACCCACCTTTTATCAAAAGGGAGAATAACCGGAGTCCAAGCACAGCTCGGACGAGAATATGGCGTTGGCGCGGGCACCTGGGGAGCGAGAGGAAAATTGACGCTCCCAAGCTGGAGCCGGGGAAGGAGTAAAAACCGGGGTTTGGCCGCCCAAGGTTATTTTGTATAGACGCCGCTGCAAATGACTACGTCACCGACTTTCTCGAAGTAGACGGTTTTGGGGGCCGGTTTTTTGGTGGTAGGGTGTTCCCACTTGTAGGTGATCCAGCCGCTGCCATTGGCCCGGGCGTCATTGACAATATCCACGGCAAAAAGTTTGCCGTTGGGGTCTTTTATCTTGGTAAAATCCAGGCCCACCAAAGAGGACTTGGGGTGGGCCAACATCTTGCCATTGAGGTCCAGGACATAGATGTACAAATCGTCTTTGACAAATTGGCCTTTGGGGTTGTTGAATTCAGCCAGGGCCTTGGTTTTGCCATACTCCTTGTAATACTCCACCGCTTTCTTCACCCAGGCTTTGGCATCACCCGTCGGGGCGGCAAGAGTCAAGCCTGCCAGAAAGGCCACCGCCACCAAAGCGACAACCAGTACCGTCATGGTTTTCCGCATGCCATCCTCCTTGGGCAGTTGATCGGGGGGTGTGGTCCTAAGGCAGCAAATTCCGATAGCTGAGACCCTGACGCCGACCCTCTCTTCTTGGTTAACACTAGCCTAATAATTTTTCAATAAGAGGTCAATTAAAAGAGGCATTTTTTTTAACAGGGTGCACCTCAAGGGCAGGGGCAAAAGGGGAAAGAAGAAAGGGGAAAAAGGGGAAAAGGCGAAAAGGAGAGGAATGGGGAAAGAATTTGACGGGTGGGCGGGGTCGGATTATGTACATACAATTTTACCTTGACAAATAATTTAATTGTACATACACTTTAGGCGTGGACTTTGAATGGGACCCGGCCAAAGCAGAAGAAAATCTTAGGGTTCATGGAGTCAACTTTGCCGTGGCGCAGGACGTTTTTGAAGATGAAAACGCCATAACTATAGAAGACGTTGACGCTGAGGGTGAGCAAAGGTTTAAGACCCTTGGCCTGGATGGCTTAGGAAGGCTGTTGGTGGTGGTTTATACCTACCGGGGAGAAAAAATCAGATTGATCTCTGCTTGGAAAGCCAGCAGAAAACAGGAAAAATACTATGCGCAAGGAATATGACTTCAGCAAAGGGAACCGCGGCCCCGTTATACCTCCAGACCCGAGGAAGACGCGGATTACCATCCGCCTGGATACTGAAATATTAAAATGGTTTTGGCAGCGGGTGGATGAGGCCGGGGGCGGCAATTATCAGACCATGATCAATGAGGTCTTGAAGCGCTACATTGAGAACGAGGATAAGAAGACCATTCGTTATCCCGGCGGCCCGCACGCTGAGCTTGACGACAAATATCAAAGGGAATTTGAGGCGGAAGGGTTGGAGTTCAAAGGCCGGGGTTATGATTTCCAAAATAAGATCAGAGACTTGGTTTTCACCGAAGAAAAAGCGGCCTAGCCTTTGAGGAGAATAAAACCATGGGAACCAAGACGGTTAAATACAACAAGCAGGGTATTGAAAAACTTCCCAATGATAAGCCGGTGCTTTATCGGATTGAGACGGAAGCAGGACGCCCAAATTATATCGGCATTGCTCAAAGGGGGCGGGTGAGGGAAAGACTTTCCGAGCATCTGGGGGAGATTCCAGGCGCGACGGTTAGGATCGAGCAGTTTAACGATATCAAAAATGCTCAAAAAAAAGAGATTAATGTTATCAGAAGAGCCCAGGCAAAATACAACAAGCAAGGGAAATAAACGTTCCCAAAGCAGTACATAGGATTGCAGCAGCCGACCCGGAAGGCCAAGAGCCGGTCTCCGGGTTTTTTATGGGGGCGAAAAGGGGAAAAGGGGAAGGGGGGAAAGGAGGAAAGGGGCAAGGAATCGGGAAAGAATTCGACAGGTGGGTGGGGATTATTTAACATGAGTGCAAAGGACAAAGGCGGGATGCGCGGCGCTTTGCCGCCCTACGGGCTCATCTCTGCTCCCTGACCCCTGATCGCTCACTGCTCACTGCTTACTACTAACAGCTAACTGCTAACAGCTAACTGCTGACTGCTCACTGACCAAGCGGGGGCTTGGGAAGGGGGATCAAAGTTTCAGGTAATTTCCCATTTAAAATTAGGGGTTTCCCCGGTGGCGGCCGGGGTTTTTTTATGGGTAAATGGTCTTGACGCCGGGCAGAATGGCGCGGCCCGCCATGGTGGGGGCGGTTTTTGGTTTCCTTATCATTGGGCGCGGCCCGGTGGAATTTAGCCTCAAGGATGGTGGCGTGAACAAGCTGCTGGTTACAGCCCTGATGGTGGTGGGCCTGGTCCTGGCTGCCGGGGCGCCGGCGGCGGCCCAGACCGTGGTGGGATATGCCGGTCCGGTCAGCCAGAAGCGGGTGGGCCGCAGGCCGGGCCGCTCGCTGAACCACAAGTATAGGTCGGTGGGGTATAAGCAGAGAACCCCCCGGAAGGCCAGGGCCAAGCACTGACGCGTCAAAAAGAGCAGACCGCGGGCCGGGAGCTCGTGGCGGAAAACAGCCCGGAGAAGGTAAAGGATAACCGTGAGGCAAGCCTGATGGGGGCAGCCGCGGCGGGCCCGCCCCGGCGCCCAGGAGAGGGTGGCGGCCAGGGAATCGCAGGCCGGAGGCCCGGGCCACTAAGAGAGAAGAAGGAAATCCCCCCTAACCCCCCTTTGCCAAAGGGGGGAAATGAGGACGGCGGGTGAGACGCCCGGCCTGTCTGATGAATTAAAGGTGGCGGGCACGGAGGCCCGCCCCACCGGACCGGCCCAGCGCCGGCAGAGGCACAGGTGGGAGCCTGTGCCTCTAATCCACCCTCACCCCGGCCCTCACCCTTAAGGGAGAGGGAGATATAAGGAAAGATGGTGGGCAGTGCCCAGCCGACATTATTTTGCTGACAACTGGCCCCGGCCCCGCCCCCGGTCTCCTGCCCCTGGAATGGGCATCTGGCAAGCGGGACGCCCGCCTTACAGGTTTTTTATAGAGGGGGGGTGTCCAAGCGGAGCTTGGCCGGAAAGGGGCGCTTTCAAGGGGGAGCTTGGGAGCAGTGATAAATGGTCACTGACAGATGGAGGCTGGCTTAGGTCCGGTGTAAAGCGCACTATTCACGCCTGCTTTTGCTCTGATTTCTTCCAGGTTGAGGCTGTTGATCCATGTAGCCAGATCATCCCAGATTTTGTGAAAGCCGAACCCGCCGCATCTCATTTCATCAATGGCTTTGGTCTTGGGCCATCCTTGCACAATAATCCGGTAGAGGGCGCACATGGTGCCGGTGCGATCGGAACCGTGTTGGCAGTGGACAAGAACGGGAGTTTTCTTTTTGTCCTTAAAGATCTTCAGGAATTCGATAATATTCTCTTCCTCCGGATGCCAGGCTTTCATGGGAATATGTATATAATTGAGTCCGGTGTTGCCAATCTCGTCCCGATCGGAATGGAAGGAACGGAGATTGACCACTGTGATAATGCCATTAGCCTCGAGATTGACCATGCCCCCGGCGGTGGGTTGGGCGCTGCGGTAAAGCTCGGGCGAGACCTTGTAAAGGTTGCAAACCCCGGCCAACAGATAGGGCTTGGCCCAATCGGCGGGACGCTTATTTAGGGTGGGTCCACCCCCGCACGTGCAGGCGCATCCGATAGTACAACCGAGAAGAAGGGCTGCCAAGGCTATCAGAACCACCGGTTTCATATTATCTCCTTTACACTTTCCTGAACACACAATAGCAGAGATTAAGCGGACCGAAAACGATAAATTCGAAACAAAGAAGGCGCTACTGGCAATTTTTTTGAAAAATAGGTTGCGCTAGATTTTTGATTTGGTATCATTTATTGGTTAAGGCCGGGGCCGGGAGGCTGAGGGTTTCCCGGCCATTGATTTGCAGGCCCGATGAGGTTGAGAGGGTTGCCGCCCCGACGGACTGAGGTCCGGCAGACTGGGTTAAGAAAATCGCGGCGGCCTTTTTTGTGGGCGGCAAAAGGGATGCGTAAGGCGCACCGGATGTCGGCCGGGAGCGCGGCGAGGCCCCGCCGGACTGAGGTCCGGCAGATGTGGGTGAGAAGTGAAGGCCGCGGGCGGCTGGCGATGAAAAAAAGCTGCGAAAGGTAGTTGACAGGGAAAACGGAATCGGTTACAAAAACAAATGCCGCTGGGGGCGGGAGGCTAACGAGAAGCAAGCGGAAGCCTTACAAAGAGCTTGACAGTGGCGAAAAAACAGCTATAATTTTAATCAGTGGAACTTGCTCTTTGAAAACTAAATAGTGAGCCCGAGTGCGGGAAAACTCCAAGTAAAACTGGAGAGTTTGATCCTGGCTCAGAATTAACGCTGGCGGCATGCCTAACACATGCAAGTCGCACGAGAAAGCCCGGTTCGCCGGGCGAGTAAAGTGGCGCACGGGTGAGTAACGCGTGGATAATCTACCTCTTTCTGGGGGATAACGTACCGAAAGGTGCGCTAATACCGCATATTCCGGCGGGTCTTCGGGCTTGTCGGTAAAGGTGGCCTCTTGATCAAAGCTACCGGGAAGAGATGAGTCCGCGTCCCATTAGCTTGTTGGTGGGGTAACGGCCTACCAAGGCGACGATGGGTAGCTGGTCTGAGAGGACGATCAGCC
>CAYNMI010000180.1:0-5800 GCA_964398095.1 uncultured Desulfobacca sp. | reverse complement strand
GAGTCGTTCAAACTCGTAAGCGACAGGTTGGAGGCAGTACACAAGGGTCTCGGGGAGATGCAGCATCTGGCCACGGGCGTGGGCGACCTCAAACGCGTTCTGACCAACGTGAAAGTGCGCGGCACGTGGGCCGAGGTTCAGCTCGGAGCAATACTGGAGCAAATCCTCACCCCGGACCAGTTCGAGCGGAACGTCCGGGTGAAACCCGACACGTTGGAAAGTGTGGAGTATGCCGTGCGGCTGCCGGGCCCGAAGGACGACCCCGAGGCCTGCGTCTGGCTTCCCATTGACTCGAAGTTTCCCCAAGAGGACTACCTGCGCCTGCAAGAAGCCGCGGAGAGAGCCGATCCGGTGGCAGTTCAGGCGGCCACCGACTCCCTGGCGCGGACCGTGCGGTCGGCGGCCAAGGACATCCACGATAAATACCTCAGCCCACCCAACACCACCGATTTTGCCATCATGTTCCTGGCTACGGAAGGGCTCTATGCGGAGGTGCTGCGGCAACCGGCCTTTGTCGAAGACCTGCAGCACCGCTTTCGCGTGGTGGTGGCCGGTCCCACCACCTTGGCGGCGATTTTGAGCAGCCTGCGCCTGGGTTTCCAGACCCTCGCCATAGAGCAGCGGGCCGTAGAGGTCTGGCGGGTCTTGGGGGCGGTTAAGACAGAATTCGGCAAGTTCGGCGAGGTCCTGGACAGGGTCAAGCACCAGCTCGACACGGCGAGCCGAACGATTGACAAGACCGGGGTGCGGAGCCGGGCCATGTTAAAAAAGCTCCGTGACGTGGAGCAACTGCCGGAACCGGAAGCCTTGGAGTTTCTTGCCTTGCCCTCCTTAGGCGAGGAAGACGAGGCAGAAGACACTGCGTTAGAAGACGCGGCCACAGTGACCAAACTGGAATAAGGCAATGCCATTCGCGTTGCGCCCGGATGACCACATAATGATCGGTTGCCGCGGACGACGGGGCGCGTCGGCGTCCCCTTAATCCGGTTCCTCAATTCGGCCTCGGGCCGCCGGGCCCGGCTCGCCGCGCCAGCCGGTCAGGTCGATGCCGGTCCCGATGACGCTCTCCACCGCGCCGTTTTCCCCCATAAGAGCCGCAGTGGACCAGGCCACCGGGCGGCGGGTGCCGTCCCGGAACAGCCAATCAATCTCATAGGCCTGGCGAAAATCCCCCGCAATGAGGCGGAAGAACGCCTCCTTGACCTTGTCGATTTCGTCGGGGGCGGGAAATACTTCCCAATAAGGCCGGCCCTGGACCTGGGCCAGGGCATAGCCGGTGAGCCGCTCGCAGGCCTGGTTCAGGCGGAGGATGCGACCCTGGCAGTCCAGGACCAGCACTATAATCTGGGCCGTCTCCATGAGACAGTCGGCAAAATTCCTCTCTTGCCGCAGCATGGCTTCGCTGCGCCTTTGGTTGCGAAACAAGAGATGATAGGGCCGCCTCAGCTCCGTTTCGATCAGGGCCTTGTAGATCAGGTAGAAGGACAAGACTCCGAGCAGGTGACCCGCGACATCCGCCTGGCCGGACCCGCCCGCCCAAAAGGTGAGGGCCAGGTCCGAGGCGGCGGCCAGGGCGATGGCCCCCAGCAACAGGTGGAGCACCCTCGGGTCGAACTCCTCCCGCCGGCGCCACAGCATAGCCATGGCCCCCAACAGGATGACGCCGGTCAAACAGTCGCCGGTCTGTTTGAGGGCCATCAGGCCCGGCCCGGCCGCCATACCGGCGGGGAAGGGCCGCCAGACAAAGACCGCCAGAATGATGGCGGCAAATGCCGCCAGATATCCGGCAAACACCGCTACCGGTCGCAGGCGGCGGCCCAGGCACAGGGGGGCCAGGCACCAGGACATGGACTCCAGACCCCGGGCCGCCGCCCCCAGTTGGGTGGGCAGACCGGCGTCGAACCCGGGGAAGATCATCATGCCCGGATAGGACAGGGTGTGGAGCAGGTTTAGGGCGCCCACAAACAGGAAGGCAATTCCCAGGAAGAGCAGGTAGTTGTTTTCTAAAAAGCCCCGGGCATTCCAGGCGGCGACAAAGACGCCCTCGGCAATGACCACGCTGAAGAGTCCGGTGATATTGTGGAACAGAAGGAGGCTGTAGCGGCTGGTCAGAAAGAGCCCCGCGAGCACCAGGGCCCAGATGATGCAATGTGCATAGGTAACGGTACGGCCGGATGGTTCACTCATCTTGTCCGTGGGAACTTCCCGCTCTGGCGGCGCCCTGCAAGGCTCCCCCGCCGGCCGCGCCCTGGGCGATATCTGAGAACAACCGCGAATTCCGATGATTCAGAGACCTTCTCGGTCATAAGGAATTTTGATCATTATTCGCAGGATTCTGAGCATTTGTAAAGCTAGTGCTGCGAGGGCCGGAACCAGAATTTATCATACCGGTTGCGGGGCCTGCCACCCTTTCGGGAGCAACATTTTCAATAAACAATTGCCATAATCGGCTCGCGGCAATGCGCAAATTTGCGCACTTTTCCGGCCTACAACCGCGCCCCGCCGCGACCGGACGGCTCCCGGGCCCCCATGCCGCCGTTTTCTCAAAAAAATTTCGGATCAGGACCTGGAAAGACGATATTTATATATTAACAACACCATACAAAGATTAAGATGATCAGAGGTGGAGACCGACAGGGATGGCGACCTTTGCCGATTTAAAGGGAGATTTAGCCGGGGGCGTTACCGCCGCCACCATCACCATGCCGCAGTGCATCGGTTATGGGATTATTGTGTTCGCGCCCCTGGGGGTTGGGTTTGCCGCCAGCGGTGCGCTCCTGGGTCTCTACACCGCAGTCTTTGCCGGCTTCCTGGCCGCCTGGCTCGGGGGTAATCCCATCCAGATAACCGGCCCCAAGGCCCCTTCCACCCTGGTTTTGGCCTCCCTGGTGGCGGTCTTGGCGGTTAATCCCCATATACCGCAGTCTCTGGCGCCCCGGGCGGCGGTGTTAGTCGGCCTGGTCTCGATTACCATCCTGATCGGCGGGATCTTCCAGGTCTGCCTGGGCACGCTGCGTTGCGGCAACCTCATCAAATATGTGCCTTATCCGGTAGTGGCCGGATTCACCAACGGTATCGCCTTGCTTCTGGTTCAGAAGCAACTGGGGCCGCTGCTGGGCCTCGGCGGCAAATCCGGCTTTATCGCCACCTTTACCCATCTTGCCAACATCAAACCGTTGACCATCGTGGTGGGGGTTGCCACCCTGACGGCCATTTTTCTGGTGCCACGCTGGATCAAGGGCATTCCCGGCAGTATTGCCGGATTGCTGGTGGGAACCGGGCTTTACTATGGCATCGGCGCGGTCAGCGGCTTCGCCTCTCTGGGGCCCCTGATTGGCAAGATCAGCACCGAGTGGCCGGAACCGAGGGTCTATCTTGACCTGCTCCGGACCTTGAATAGCCAGCAGGTATGGGCCTTTCTGCCCTATCTGGTCATTCCCGGGCTGGTGGTAGGATTGCTCGGTTCCCTGGAGTCCCTCCTGACCTGCGTGGCCGCGGATCACGTGAGCGGCAACCGTCACCGCAGTAATCGGGAGTTGATCGGCCAGGGGATCGGGAATATCGTCTCCTCATGCTTCGGCGGCATCTTCGCGGCCGAGAGTGTTCCCAGAACCTTAGTCAATTATAGGTCCGGCGGCCGGACCCGTCTCTCGGGGATGGTGTGCAGCGTCGTAATTCTCTTGGTCGTCATGGTGCTGGGCCCCCTGGTGGGGAAGATCCCCCTGGCGGTAATCGCCGGGATTATTATTGCCGTGGCCGTCACCATGGTGGACCCGGGCACGATAAACATCGTCAAGAAGCTGGTCTCCTGGACTCGCCAGCACCACAGGATTCCTTTCCGGGAGGAAAGCGATATCCTCTTTGACCTGTTTATTTCCACCAGCGTCGCGGTCATAACCATCACTTTTGACCTGATCGATGCGGTGGGCCTCGGGGTGGTGATCGCCTCATTGCTGTTTATTTCGAAGATGGGGAAGTCAATCATCCGGCGCACTTACTACGGCAACCAGGTACACGCGAAAAAGCGGCGCCCTGAGAGCCACAGCGCCATTTTGGAGCAAGAAGGCCGCAGGATTGTCGTTATTGAACTCCATGGACCGCTGTTTTTTGGCTCTGCGGAAAGTCTGGCCAGAGAAGTTGAGGGGGCTTGGGAGACGGCTGATTACTATATCCTGGATATGAAGCGGGTGAATGAGATTGACAGCACCGGGGCCAATATCGTGCTCCACTTGATCAATAGCGCCGCGGTCCGGCAGAAACACTTATTGATCAGCTATCTGAAGGCCAACCCGGCGCTCTGGAAGTTTCTGGAAATCATGGACTTGAATAAGGTCCTCCAGAAAGGGCTTTTCCCCCCGGACACCGATGCGGCTTTAGAATGGGCCGAGGAAGATATTTTGGCCCGGTTGGGCCCCTCCGAGGGCATCACCGGGGAAGTTCCCCTGGACCGGATGGAGATCATCCAGGGGTTTACCGCCCGGGAACTGGAGTCCCTGCAGCGCCGGCTCATCTTGCGGTCATATCCCAAAGGGGAGCGCATTATTCACAAGGGAGAGGCCGGCCGGGACTTGTTCTTCCTGACCAAGGGCCTGGTTACGGTCAAGATTCGTCTGCCCCATGGGGATCGGTTCAAGCGGCTCATCACCTTCGGGGCGGGAGTCGTGTTCGGGGAAATGGCCCTGTTGGACGCCAAGACCCGTTCCGCCGACGTCTGGGCCGAGGAGGACTCCGAGGTGCTGATCCTGCCTTACCCTGAGTTTGTCGCCTGGTCGCAGGCGGAGCCGGGGGCGGCGCTCAAATTGATTATCAACATCGCCAAGGTGCTCTCGATCAATGTCCGTCATAGTTCCAGAGAAATACGCCTCCTGGCGGACAGTTGAACCGCGCGGGAGCCTGCCGTCATGCCGCCGAGGGCTCACGTCAACCTCACCGGCCGGAGCGAATCTTAGTCCCCTACAACCGCATGGAATTTGTTGCACGATCAAGCGAACCTGGTTTAATTTATATAATCTTCAGCACTTAGGAGCGCCACATGGAATTGATCACCGAAAAACAGGGAGAAGTAGTGGTATTCAAATTGAAGGGACGATTGGATACCTTCACCGCCCCTGAGTTCGAAGACAAATGTCTGAAGTGGCTGGATGCCGGGGAATGCCGCTTCGCGGTGGACCTGGGGGAACTGGACTACATCAGCAGCGCCGGCATCAGGGCCATGCTGCTCATCGCCAAGAAATTGCAGGCCCGGGATGGCGGCCTGGCCATTGCCCGGATCTTCGGCATGGTGGAAAAGGTCTTCACCATTGCCGGGATCTCCTCCATGTTCCCGATGTACGCCTCCCTGGATGAGGCCATAACCCACTTCAAGCCATGAACCACCTGCGTCTGCCCGCGGCCAGGGAATCTCTGGAGGCGTTCCGGTCTTTTCTTAAGCAGGAACTGGAGCACCTGGGCCTGGCCCCGGCCCGGAGACTGGAAATCGAGCTGGTCCTGGAAGAGCTCCTGACCAACATCATCCGCTACGCCTACCCCCGGGGCCGGGGAGAAGTGGAGGTGAGTTACTTCCTGGAGGATCACCTCCGGTTCTGTCTGTCCTTGAGAGATTGGGGCCGGGGCTTCAATCCCCTGGAGGCGGGGCCGCCGGACCTGAACCCGGACCTGGAGCAGCGGCCCATCGGCGGGCTGGGCGTCTACCTGGCCCGGCAGTTGGCCGATAAAATCGAATACCAGTGCGAAGCGGGAGCCAACCGGGTGACCCTCTGCTTCGACCTGGCCCCGCCAACTTCCGCGCCCTGATCTGCTA
>CAYNMI010000179.1:0-5812 GCA_964398095.1 uncultured Desulfobacca sp. | reverse complement strand
CCCAGGTATTTTTGCAAGGTCTTGGCCTTGGTGGGTGATTCCACGATGAGCAATGATTTAGGCATAGGCTAAGTTATATACAATTTCCCGATTCGGGGTCAATGCGGGATAGGGGGTTATCAGGAGGTTATGGTGAAAAGCAGGGGGCCAGATTATCATCACCGCCTGGCAGTCATTCTGTCAATATTTTGACATTCGGCGCCAAGATTACCGACGGATCAAGAAGAATATCCGCAGAACCTCTTGCAAAATTCACCGAAATGTTTGTAGCCGCAGGCGGATGCACGCGCCCCCACAGGCTGGAATGCTGTCCCCGGGGTATCAATTGCAGAAACCGGGAAATTTCCAGGCGTTAAAAGAGTTTACCAGAGCTGCATAATTAACGAAAAATTGAGGTTTCCATTAATATAAATCGCCATATTATCGATTGCATTACTAAACGGATAATAATCAAATATCTTTAATAAAATCAGCGGACATCACCGATTTCAATTCCCCAAGACATAGCACTTGCCCGGCAACTCCTTCACCAGACCCTGGAGTTCCAGGAGGGTGAGGCGGGTGAGCACGTCCTGGACCGGGAGGCGGGCGGTTTGGACCAACTCGTCCAGTTGCATGGGCTCCGAGCCCAACAGCGGCAGCAGGGGGTCCTCCGGCGCAGGGCGGATGGGGCCCGGGGTTTCCGCCACCCGGCCCGGGGCCGCGACCCCGGCGAACAGGGGGCCTGCGGCCCGGCTCAGGGGCGGCAACTCGCTCAAAATATCTTCCACGTCCTGGACCAGCTTGGCCCCCTCCTGGATGAGGCGGTGCGGCCCGGAGCTGGTGGGCGAGTCAATGGGGCCGGGCACCGCAAAGACCTCCCGGCCCTGGTCCAGGGCGTAGCGCACCGTGATGGCGGTGCCGCTCCTGACCCCGGCTTCGATGACCACCAACCCCAGGGCCAAGCCGCTGATGATGCGGTTGCGGATGGGGAAATTCCGGGCCTCCGGGGGGGCGCCCAGGGGAAATTCGGTGACCAGGGCGCCATGCTCCGGGATCTCCTGGTAAAGCTGGCGATTTTCCGGCGGGTAAACCACGTCCAGGCCGCAGCCCAACACCGCCAGGGTGCGGCCGCTCATCTCCAAGGCCCCCTGATGGGCCGCGGTGTCAATGCCCCGGGCCAGGCCACTCACCACGGTCACGCCCCGGGCGCCCAGGGCCCCGGCCAGGCGGCGGCCCACCTTGAGCCCGTAATAGGAGGCGCTCCGGGTTCCCACCACGGCCACCGCCAGATTGTCCTCCGGGGCCAGGGTCCCCTTGACAAAAAGAAACGGCGGCGGGTACGGGATCTCCCGGAGCCGGGCGGGGAAACGGGGATCGTCCCGGGTGATCATTTCGGCCCCGTACGCCGCCAGCCGGGCCAGGCGCTCCTCCAGTTTGTCCCAATCCCGGAAACCGAGGATAGCCTGGGCCAGGGCCGGTGTGATGCCCTTGACGGCCACCAGGTCCGGAAAGGCGGCCTGGAAAACCGCGGCGGGGCCGCCGAAGCGCTGGAGCAGGCGCTGGGCCAGCACCAGCCCCACGCCGGGGATGCTCCGTAAGCCCAGCCAGGGGAGTTGGTCGGTCATAGGGTTTTTCTGAACTTTTTGGGGTGATGTTCTCCTTTCGGTTCTAATCGAATTGGCCTGGGAGCACAAGGAAAAAGCTTATAGCCCAGATGAATCTTTGACCGGAACTACCGGGCTTCCCCTCCAGGTGAGGGGGAGCCGTAGATCATATTGATATTTTTCCAAGAAATATCGTAAGTTAGGTTTTGACATGGAGTCAAACCAGCCCTGAAATGCCGCCGTTGCCATACCTGGTTCCACCCTGGACGGAGTTCGAGGCGCAGGGGTTTCACTATAAGGGACGGGAGCAAGACTGCCAGAACCGGGGTGACGGTTGACCGGGTTTTATAACGGGCCGGCCGCCAGGGGCGGCTGAACCTGCACAGGGATAGATGTATGGGTATGGGCCAAACCTTGACGATCTCCCCGCGGCCTTACCCGCAAGCGCGCTGACGATATGCCGCGCATATGACAACTCATGGATATTTTAAGGATATTTTACTAGAAGAAGTTTCTTCAGGGCTTGCCTGGCGCGCCTTCTTGACCATGGCACCAATTATAAGCAATAATGTTAGCCTAAAAGTGAAGAGCATCCAGGACCAGGCCGTACCGACCTTATCCCCGGAGGCAGGCATGAATAAATTACGGCATGTTCTTGTCCTGCTGCTCCTGATGGCGTTGGCTCCGCTGGGGTCGGGATGGACGCCCCGGAAGGCCGGCGCCGCCAGCGGGAATGAAGGCAGCACCGCTGCCAAGGAAAGTGAACCCCCCGACACCTTCGGACCCATCCTCACCGATACGGCGGTGCCGGCGGCTAAAGGCGCCCTGTACTTGCAGCCCTTCTGGTCTCTCGGTTCGGTGACCGGCGCGTTTAATACCCATGGAAAGCGAGTCAGCGCTGGTGGCAATTTTAATTCTTTCGGATGCGATCTACAGATAACCTATGGCGCCTGGGATAACCTTGAGGTCTTTACGGTTATCCCGGTGGTGGCCAACTGGGCCAATAGTGTGGAGGAGCCGGGCCCAGCCGGGGAGCGGTCCGCCAGTCATGCAGGTTTCAGCGACATCAACCTGACCCTGAAGTACCGCCTGGTGAAAGAAGGTCCCGTGGCGCCCACGATATCTGCCGTGTTCGCCACAGATTTCCCCACTGGCCACTATAAGAATTTGAACCCTAGCCGTCTGGGGACCGACGCGCTGGGCGGCGGGGCCTACGTCCCCACCACCGGAGTGAACCTGTCCAAGTGGGTCAAGCCTTTCATTTTTTACGGCAACCTGTATTACTCCATGCCCACCCCGTTCTCCAATGATGAGGGAAAACAGTACCCCAGAGATTTTGTCACCGTGAACCTGGCGGCGGAATACCCCGTTACCAAGAAATGGATCGCCCTCCTGGAGTTCACCAGTTTTTGGGATGGGGGGCGGTTGTGCGGCCCCAGTGCCAACGTGGCCCCGGCTCACCTGCTCTCCATTTTGCCGGGAATCGAATTCATGGCTACGGAAAGGTTGTGCTTTTATCTTGGAGTGAACATCGACCTCATCGGCAGAAACACCGTTGCCACGGTGACGCCGATATTATCTCTGGTGTGGGTGGTCCATTAACGGTCAAGAAGGCTTGCTTTTTAGACTAGGCGAGGGCGGTCAGGGGGATGAGAATCGCTTGCGGCACGAGATCACGGTCATTGAGCTGATCTCCGGTCCGCGTGTGCTAAAGGAAAAATATGGGGATTAACAGAACCATCCCCGCGAGATAGAAAAGGGGATAACCCCAGAGGAGGCAAGAGTCGATTTTCTGGGTCAAGGCGATTTTACCCGAGTCCTCCAGGCGTTTGAGGGCGACATTGAAGATCACCGTCAGGGCGGTGACGGCGAAAGCCACAATGAGCATGGTGTCCATGAAGGTCAGATAGCCCAGCCGGGGCAGGTCGGAGCCGATGGTGAAGTTAAAGGCGATGAACACCAGCAGGTTGGCCCCGGAGATATCGACCCGCTTGGAATAGTCTTTGAGAAAGAAAGAAACCCAGGATACGGTGACAATCAGGATGAGGGGGATGAGAATGCGGAAGATGTAGTAGCTCAGGTGACGATGAGCCAGAAGCTGGAAGGAATATCGGGAGTAGAGTGAACCATCCGCCGCGGCCGTGCTGCTCACCGCGACATTGTGTTTAGTGAAATACCATTCCTCCTCGCCCAATTGCTTACCCAACCCGGTATATTCCGGGAAAGAGGTAAAGACATAGTCCTCCTCAGGGTCCACGCATTCCATATGGATATAGAACTTCTGAGTGTCCAGAGGGAATTTCCGGAAGTTAAAGTCAGGGGCCTGGAAAGTGGCGGAAAAACGCTCGTAATATTGCACCCTCCCCGAGGAGTACACCCAGAAGACCTTCCCCTGGGACCAACGCTTCCCTTGTTGGTTGAAAAAGACAAAACGAGGCCATCTCAGGCCTTTTTGGACAACCAATTTCTCGAATTCAAGGGGGGTGAAAGCCTTGTAGCTGCATTGGCAACTGTCAGGGTTGAAGGCGTAGGCCGGGTCGTTCCATTCCAGGACGAGGTCTGCTACGGCACCGAAATTTTCGCCTCTTTGGTTTACTCCGCTGATCTGGTCCAAATGAATACCGGCACGGACCTGGATGGGTTGCCGTATAAGAGGCTGGCCCACGGGCTCACCTTTGCCTTTGAGGACTTCCGGGGCGTCGAGCCCTAACAGCAGACGGTAAGAGCCAGAGGTCGGCCGGTTGCCCTCTGGGCTGCTACTGATATGCACCGAGTAATTCCGGGACTTCTCCGTGAAGGTGTATTGGAGCTGGGCCACATCTTGCAACCCCGGTAAATTGTCCGCCTGGATGATCTTGTCCCCATAATTCTTCAGGACCAGCGCGGGCTTGAGGTTGCCGGAAGTGGTCTGGACCCGGACGTAAAGGATGGCGCCGGGCTCAATATTCCTCAGCCGGAAGTAAGTGGAATTATGCTGAGGCGTCAAGACCCCTTGAACTTCCTGGATGCGGCTACGTAATTCGGCTGGTTGGTCCAGCCTGGCGATTACCTGGCCGGTAGGGATCGCCTGGCAGGAGAGCACCTGAGGCGCGTTTATGCCGATAAGGAGGCGGTAGTCCCCGAAGGTCAGGCCCATAACCTGGCGACTCGAAGGCTGGCGGGCTCCGGTCACCATTATCTTGTAATCGCCGTCGGCCGGGACCTTAAATTTCAGGGCTGCATCGGATCCCCGGCCGCCGTCATCGTTCCAGGCCAGGTAAGAGGAATCCAGCAAACCCCGGAAAGCTTTAAAATGATTTTCCGGAGACTTTTGTAGCATACTCTTTAGGCGCGCATCAAACGACTTCAGGTCGAGTTTGGTGTCGGCAACGGCGACTAACGGATCAAGGTTGCCCGAGATTCGACCCAGGTATACATAGAGGGTGTCATTTTTCTTAAGGTTGGGGAGGTCGTAAACTTCCCGCTCGCCGGGGTCCAGGTAGCCGGCAAGGGCCTGAACCCGGGGTGGGTTGTGAGCAAGCCCGGGAGCAGAACCGAGAAAAAACCAAATACACAAACCCAACCCGAGTCTCATGGAGAGGAGACCGATCCGGAACAGGCAGGATGATTCGGTGGCGTCAGCCCTCATCTCTGGTTCCCTCCAGCTACCTCAAAAGTACCATGTGCAAAAGTCAAAGTTCAAGGTTCACCCCACGGCCCCAACTGATTGACGCTCAGGTTCATGGCGGCATGGTTAGGGGTGGAGCCCACAATCAGGTTGACGCTGGTGATGCGCGCCCCCTTGTCCATGGTGTAGTCGTGAATCAGGGTGCCTCTAAGTAACCCACGCCCCGGGCTTCGAGCTTTCCCCTGATGTGGTTGTCTATGATCTCCGGGTCCCGTTCCGAGGGGAACCCAAGATAAAACTTCTCAAAAGTCTAAAATTCGGGGCCAGAATTGTTACCGAAATTGTGCGGCAGCCTTGGTTGCTGCTGTCCTAAAGTAGTCTTGGAAACTTCTTTGCTTGAGGAAAATCGCCGACATGATTCTTTTCTCAAAGCTGAATCTTCACATCAGCGGCATGGTAGCACAGATTCGGTGAAAAAGTAATTTACCCCGGAATTTTAAGCATACCTACCCTCTGAACAGTCGCTTCGCTCCGCTCAGGATGACAAAGTGCCTTTTTGCAAGAGGTTCAGTCGATTATAGCAATAGTTTGAGGCATTTTAGCCGGAAGACAGTATAAC
>CAYNMI010000178.1:0-5840 GCA_964398095.1 uncultured Desulfobacca sp. | reverse complement strand
TTCAATGTCCGGGCCAATCCCAAGGCCCTGGCCCTGGCGGAGCAGGAGCAGGTGGATGTGCGGTACTACGACATCATCTATAACCTGCTGCAGGATATCCATGCGGCCCTGGAAGGGTTGCTGGAGCCCATCGTGGAAGAGAAAGTGATGGGCCGGGCCGAAGTGCGCCAGGTCTTTTCCATCACCAAGGTGGGCAGAATCGCCGGCTGCATGGTCCTGGACGGCAAGATCGAACGCAACTCCCTGGCCCGGGTGGTGCGCCAGGGCAAGATGGTGTCGGAAGGCGGCAAGGTTAATTCCCTGAAGCGCTTCAAAGACGATGTCAAAGAGGTGCAATCGGGTTATGAATGCGGCATCGGCATCGACCGGTTCAACGACTTTAAGGCCGGTGATATCATTGAGGCCTATACTCAGGAAAAGGTGAAGGCCCTGCTGGAGGCCCCCGCAGCCAGGCCCGAAGTCGAAGTCGAAGCCGAAGCCAGGTCCTAGGGGCGGACCTGCGGGTCCGCCCGGGACGCACCCCTAGGGGCGCCCCTACCACGGTTCGTTAGAGCGCCGCCATGATCATCGCCGCAGCCCTTATTACCCTGATGATCCCGGAGAACGCCTCCTTGAAGGGCAAGCGCCGGGTGGTCAAGAGCCTCATCGAGAAAGTGCGGCACAAGTTTGATGCGGCCATTGCCGAAGTGGGAGACAACGATCTGTGGCAAAAAGCCAAGATCGGCGTGGCCCTGGTGGGCAACGACGCGCACCTGCTGGAAGCCCGCTTGCAGAACATCATGACGTATATGGAGAACCAGCACCTGGCCGAGATCATCGACTCCCAGGTGGAACTGTGCTACCTGGAAAAGTGAAGAGGGGAGGGCGGGCTGCCGGCCAGGCGAGGCCGGCGCCGCGGCCTGCCCCCGCGGCAACAAGGAAGGCTGACGAGCCCATGAAGACCTTACATCGGCCCCCCACCAGCCGGCCCCAACGGGTGGCGGAACTGCTCCGGGAACGGCTGGCGCTGATCCTGCTGTATAAATGCGCCGATCCCCGGCTCCGGGATCTCACCCTCACCGAAGTGGAGATGAGCCCGGATTTGAAGCAGGCCAAGGTGTTTTACGCGGTGCGGGAAAACCTGGACCGGGACCAGGTGCAGATGGCCCTGGACAAGGCCCTGGGCTTCATCAAGGCCGAAGTGGCCCGGGAGAACCTGTTCCGCTTGATGCCGGAGTTCCACTTCCTGCCTGATACCGGTCTGGAACGGGCGGCCAAGCTGGAGAAGTTGTTTGTTGAAGCAGGGATCACGGCCAATTCACGGAAGAAATCTGATGATTGAGCTTTGGATGTAGGACGGGCACTGCCCGCCATATTTGGCCGGAAAAAAAATGGTGGACAATGCCCACCCTACATGACCAAACGCGGCAAGACCTAATCTTTTTCCTCCCCCTTGATGGGGGAGGGTAGGGTGGGGGTGGCAAAATCCCCCCCCTCAATCCCCTCCCACCAAGGGAGGGGAAGAAAAAAAGCAGACTATTTAGAAACCCTATGTTTTCTGGAATTTTGCTCATCGACAAGCCCCCGGGCGTCACTTCCTTCGAGGTGGTGCGCCGGGCCCGGCGAGCCCTGGGGATCAAAAAGATCGGGCACCTGGGCACCCTGGACCCCCTGGCCACGGGGCTGTTGCCCCTGTGCTTACAGGAGGCCACCAAGCTGGTGCCCTACCTGATGCCCGAGTCCAAGACCTATCTGGCGCAGGTCAGGTTGGGGATTGAGACCACTACCCAGGATGCCGCGGGGGAGGTGGTGGCCACCTCCGAGGCGCTGCCGGCCCCGGCGGAGATTTACCGGGCCGCGGCGGGCTTCCTGGGGGAAGTAACCCAGGTGCCCCCCATGTACTCCGCGGTGCACTATCAGGGGGAGCGGGCCTACCGCCGGGCCCGCCGGGGCGAAGCCATGGAATTGGCCCCCCGGACGGTGACGGTCTATGAACTGGCCGTGGAGGAAGTGGCCATTCCCGAGTTCACCTTTACCGTGAGGTGCTCCCAGGGCACTTATGTCCGCACCCTGGCCAAGGATTGGGGGGACGTCCTGGGCTGCGGGGCCCATCTGACCGCGCTGCGCCGCCTGGCGGTGGGGGCGTTGCAGGTGGAGGCGGCCCTGCCCCTGGCGGCCCTTCAGGAGCTGAGCCGGGAGGAACTGGCCCAGCGGATCATCCCGCTCTCTGAATGCCTGCCGGGGCTGCCGGCGGTGGCGGTGGGACCCGCGGAGGCCCGGCGGTTGCGCCAGGGCCAGGTGCTGGTCTATCCCGCCCAGGATTTTACCGATGGGGAACAGGTTCGGGTCCTGGCCGACACCGAACTGGTGGCCGTGGCTAAGGTCAGGAGTTTGACGGCCCCGGCGGTCTTGGCCCCGATGCGGGTGTTTCGGGAAGTGAGCAGTGAGCAGTAAGCAGGGTAGGGCGGGCGTCCCCGCCCGCCAACAGCTTGGATTAATGGTGTGTAAACGCACCATTAAACACTTTAAACCTTGAACCTTGAACCTTGAACTTTCAAGGCAGGATAAATAACGCGGTCAAGATCGCCATAGGGCCGTGGAGTTTTGGCTGACGGCTGCAAGCTGAAAGCTGACCGCTAAAAAAGGAGGAAGACGTGGCCTTAGATACGGAACAGAAACAGGAGATTATCGATCGCTACCGGCTGCACGACAGTGACACCGGTTCGCCGGAAGTCCAGGTGGCCATCCTGAGCGAGCGCATCAGTTACTTGACGGATCATTTCAAGGTCCATGCCAAGGACCACCATTCCCGTCGGGGATTGATCAAGCTGGTGGGGCAGCGCCGGCGCCTCCTGAACTATCTGAAAGACAAAGACATCGAACGTTACCGGACCTTGATCGAGCAGCTCGGTCTGAGAAAGTAGGAGGCTCATCGGAAGAATATGGCAAAAATATATGCAGTAGAAATCGGAGGTCGTGAGCTCCGTTTCGAAACGGGCCAGTTGGCCCAACAAGCCAGCGGTTCTGTGCTGGTCCGTTATGGGGAGAATGCGGTATTGGTTACCGCGGTCATGTCCGATTCACCCAGGGAAGGCATCGACTTCTTGCCCCTGACGGTGGATTACATGGAGAGAGCTTATGCCGCCGGGCGGGTGCCCGGAGGGTTTTTCCGGCGAGAGATCGGCCGCCCTTCGGAAAAGGAGACCCTGTCCTCCCGGTTTATTGACCGCCCGATGCGGCCGTTGTTCCCCAAGGGGACGGTCAACGAAATCCAGATTATTGCCACGGTGTTATCGGGAGATATAGAGATTGATCCGGACATCGTCGCCTTAAACGGCGCCGCCGCGGCCCTGGAGATTTCCGACATCCCCTTTAACGGCCCGGTGGCCGCGGTGCGGGTAGGCAAGATCGAGGGGCAGTTGGTGATCAATCCCACCAACTCGCAGCTCAAAGAGAGCACCATGAATCTTATCGTCGCCGGGGCGCCCCAGGGGCTGGTGATGGTGGAGGCCGGGGCCAGGATGGTCCAGGAAGAAGAAGTGCTGGAAGCCCTGTTTTTCGCCCAGGAGCAGCTTAAGCCCACCCTGGACCTCATCCAAGAGATGGGCCGGGAGATCGGCGAGCCCAAACGGCCGATGCCGGAAGTGCCGGATTACACCGAGTTGCGTCAGAAAATCGAGGCCCTGGCTCAGGATAAGATCCTGGCGGCGGTCAGCCATCCTGAAAAGAAGGCTCGGAACCAGGCCATGGACCAGGCGCGCCAGGAAGTGTTGGCCGCCTTGGGGCCGGAGGTGGAAGGCCAGGAAAAAGTCGCCAACGGCCTCATCTCGGAGCTCAAGAAAAAGCTGGTGCGGGACAAAGTGCTCACCGAGCAGCGCCGCATCGACGCCCGCAGCTTCGTGGAAGTCCGCCCCATCACCGGGGAAATCAACATCCTGAGCCGCACCCATGGCTCCGCGGTCTTCACCCGGGGCGAGACCCAGGCCCTGGCCGTCGCCACCCTGGGCACCCCCTCGGATGAGCAGAAGATCGAAACCCTGGTGGGCGAGACCTTCAAGTCCTTCATGCTCCACTATAACTTCCCCCCCTATTCCGTGGGTGAGACCCGCATGATTAGGGGTCCGGGGCGGCGGGAGATCGGCCACGGGGCCCTGGCCGAACGGGCCATTTCCCCGGTGCTGCCCTCCGCCGAAGAATTTCCCTACACCATCCGCATCGTCTCCGAAATCCTCTCCTCCAACGGCTCCTCTTCCATGGCCACGGTGTGCGGGGCCTCCATGGCCCTGATGGACGCCGGCGTGCCCATCAAGAGCGCCGTGGCCGGAGTGGCCATGGGACTCATCAAGGAGGAGGACCGGGTGGCGGTGTTGTCCGACATCCTGGGGGATGAGGACGCCCTGGGCGACATGGACTTCAAGGTGGCCGGCACCAGCCAGGGGATCACCGCCCTGCAGATGGATATCAAGATGACGGGGCTGACCCGGGAGATCATGGGGCAGGCCCTGACCCAGGCCCGGGAGGCCCGGTTGCACATCCTGGGCAAGATGAACGAAGTCATCGCCGAGCCCTCGCCCACCCTGAAGGAACACGCCCCCAAGATCATCGTCATCACCATCAATCCCGACAAGATTCGGGAGGTGATCGGACCCGGCGGCAAAATGGTCAAGAAGATCGTGGCTGCCACCGGGATCAAGATCGATATCGAAGACGACGGCCGCATCCACATCTCCTCGTCTGACCAGAAAGCCGCGGATGAAGCCATCCGGATGATCAACGAGATCACCGCGGAGGCGGAAATCGGCGCCACCTACAGGGGCATAGTCAAGAAGCTCATGGACTTCGGCGCCTTTGTGGAGATCCTGCCGGGCACCGACGGCCTGGTCCACATTTCGGAACTGGCCCATCGCCGGGTGAAGACCGTGGACGAGATCCTCAAGGAAGGCGACGTAGTGATGGTCAAGGTGCTGGACGTGGACCGGCAGGGGAAGATTCGCCTGTCCCGCAAGGCGCTGTTGCCCCAGGAGGGTTCGGCCCAAGAACCGGAGAGACGACACGACCGTGTACCAAAAAAGCGTCCTGAGTAACGGTCTCAGGATCGTCACCGAGGAACTCCCCTACTTCCATTCCGCGGCGGTGGGGGTGTGGCTCGACGTGGGCGGGAGGGATGAGACCGAGGCCGAGAACGGCCTGACGCATTTCCTGGAACACATGGCCTTTAAGGGCACCCCCCAACGCAGCGTCCTGGATATTGCCCGGGAAATCGACCAGTTGGGGGGCCTGTGCAACGCCTTCACCACCAAGGAGCAGACCTGCTTCTACGGCCGGGTCCTGGCGGAGCACCTGCCCCGGCTGGTGGACCTGCTGGGCGATCTGGTCCTCAGGGCCCACCTGGCGGCCGGGGACCTGGACCGGGAGCGGCAGGTCATTCTGGAGGAGATCAACGCCCAGGATGACAACCCGGAAGAACTGGTTCACGTCCATTTTGGCCGGCATTTCTGGCGGGACCACGCCTTCGGGGCGCCCATCCTCGGGGACGCGGCCCACATCGCCCGGGTCAGCCGGGAAGAACTGCTGGCTTACCGCCGCATCGCCTATCGCCCCGGCGCCACGGTGGTGGCCGCGGCCGGCCGCATCCGCCACCAGGAAGTGGTGGACCTGGTGGCCGCCGGGTTTGAGCACTTTGCCAACGGCGCCCCGGGCCGGACGCGAGCCCCGGTGAGCACCTATCCCGGGGTCTACTCCCTCTCCCGGGACCTGGAGCAGGTTAACCTCTGTCTGGGAGCCCCGGCCATGGCCGCAAGGGACCCCCGGCGTTATGCCGCCACCATGCTCCAGTTGATCCTGGGGGGCAACATGAGTTC
>CAYNMI010000177.1:0-5851 GCA_964398095.1 uncultured Desulfobacca sp. | reverse complement strand
CGGTCAATTTCCGGGATGACCACGTCCACGGAGCCCAGGATGGCCACCAGGTCGGCCACCAGGGTGTCCACGGCCATCTCCGGGAAGATGCTGAGATTGGCGAAGGACGGGGGACGCAGCTTGATCCGGTAGGGTTTCACGTCGCCCTGACTGACGATATAGATGCCGAATTCCCCCCGGGCGGTTTCCACGGCCTGATAGACCTCGCCCTCGGGGGGCTTGATTCGTTTGGGCACCTTTTCCGCCATGATGGGGCCGGCCGGGAGCTTGTCACAGGCCTGTTCGATGATGCGCAGGCTCTGCTCCATCTCCGCCAGGCGCACCAGATAGCGGTCATAGATGTCGCCCCGGGCGCCGATGGGAATCTCGAAATCAAACTCGGGATAGGCGGAATAGGGTTCGCTCTTGCGGATATCGTAGGAGATACCGCTACCCCGGAGGTTGGGGCCGGTGATCCCGTATTTGATGCATTGGTCCCGGGTGATGATCCCCACGTCCCGGGCCCGGTTGATGAAGATGACGTTCTTGGTCACCAGGTTGTCGTAATCTTTCCAGCGGCTGCGCAGCCGTTTCACGAAGGCCCGGCACCCGGCCACGAAGTCATCGTCGATATCCACGGGCACCCCGCCGAAGCGGTAGAAGCAGTAGGTCAGGCGGGACCCGGTAATCCGGTCCAGGAGGTCCAGGATCTGTTCCCGGTCATCGAAGCAGTAGAGGAAAGGCGTGAAGGCCCCCAGGTCCATGAGATAGGCGCCGAACCACAGGAGGTGCGAGGTGATGCGGTTGAGTTCGTTGGTCATCACCCGGATAAACTCGGCCCGCTCCGGCACCGTGAGGCCCAGGAGCTTTTCCACCGCCATGCAGTAGCACTGGTTGTAGGCCAGGGCGTGCAAATAGTCGACGCGGCCCATATTTGGCAGGAATTGCGTATAGTTGCGATTCTCGGCCATGTGCTCATGGCCCCGGTGGCCGTAACCGATGACCGGCTCCGCCTTGGTGATGAACTCGCCGTCCATCTCCAAGAGCACCCGGAGGACGCCGTGGGTGCTGGGGTGTTGCGGACCCAGGTTCAGGGTATAGGTCTTTTCTTCAATTCCGAATAGCTCAGTCATTGCCCTGGGACGCTCCGAAATCTTTCAATAAGGGATGGAAATCGGCATCTTCCGGCAGCAAGAGCCGCTTCAGGTTGGGATGGTTGAAGAAATGGATGCCGAACAGGTCGAAGACCTCGCGTTCATACCAGTCCGCCCCCGGATAGATGTGGGAGATGGTGGGCATGCCCTTCTTCTTGCCCAGGGGCACATGCACCGCGGTGCGGCAGAGTTCGTCGAAACTGGCGAAGTGGTACACCAGGTCGAAGGACTGCACCAGGTCCACGGCGGTGAAGGATTCCAGGAAGCAGCCGGCGTCGAGCATGACCTGGGCCACGGCGGCCATCTGGTTCGGTGGGGCGGCCACTTCCAGGTGGTAGCCGGTCTTGGCGTAGTCGCCCTCGGCCACCTTTTCCAGATCCAAGGGAGCCAGCGCCTTTTTCAGATTATCCTTTAACATTTCTGAACTTCCTGAGACGGCCCCGTTGGGTGATTTTCTCTTCCAGGAGGAGAATGCCTTCGATCAAGGTCTCCGGACGGGGCGGACAGCCGGGGACGTAGACGTCCACGGGGATGATGAGGTCGGCGCCGGGGACGATGGCGTACTGGGTGGGATAATAAAAGGGGCCACCGGAAATGGCGCAGTTACCCATGGCGATGACCCATTTGGGGGCCGGCATCTGCTCATAGAGGCGCACCACCGCAGAGGCCATCTTCTTGGAGATGGTGCCGGCCACGATCATCAGGTCGCATTGCCGGGGGGAGGGGCGGAAGACCCCGGCCCCGAAGCGGTCCAGATCGAAGCGGGCGGCGCCCGCGGCCATCATTTCAATGGCGCAGCACGCCAGACCGAAGGTCAGGGGCCACAGGGAATTGGCCCGGGCCAGGTTGAGGGCCTCTTCCAGGACTCCCAAATGGATTAAGGGTTCACCTGTTTTCGTTTCCAACTGAACACTCCTCTGCTCCAGGCATAAATGATTACCAGGGACAGAATGCCGATGAAGATGGTTATTTCGATGAAGTCCCGCCAGATATAGCCTTTACCGTAGGCCAACAGCACCGGGAAGAGAAAG
This sequence comes from uncultured Desulfobacca sp., assembly GCA_964398095.1. Lineage (GTDB taxonomy): Bacteria > Desulfobacterota > Desulfobaccia > Desulfobaccales > 0-14-0-80-60-11 > 0-14-0-80-60-11. The sequence continues at coordinate 3,687 of CAYNMI010000177.1, read as the reverse complement.
AGGACGTCCACGTCGAAGGCCAGGAACAGCAAGGCAAAGAGATAGTAGATCACCGCCACCTGAATCCAGGCGCTGCCGATGGCGGGCATGCCGCATTCATACGTGGCGTCCCGGGCGCCGCCGTGGCTTTTCGGGGCGATGAATTTGGCAATGAGGAGGGGACCTACGGCGAACACGGCCGCCGCCACCAGATAGACGAGGACAAACGAGAAATCGCTCAAGGCTTGCGGAATTTCCAACGCCCGACTCCTTGTGCTTTTTAGTACAACCCCGCCCTTTATACCCTAGGGGGCAAAACTTAGTCAAGGAGTTTTTTCCCGCGCCGGGCAAAAATCTTGCGGCCCATCAGCAACCTAAGGCCTAGGGGAGGGATTTGCCCTGAGGAGAAAAAGAGCCCGAGGGTGAATTTTTAGGGCCGTTTGTTCCCATGACATGTTACCATCGGATGAGCCGGGACAAAGAGGAAGGAGCCGGACCTTAGAATTTCGGGGAGATTCATGCCGGTTACCGCGGGAAGGAGTTCTGAGGCGCATGCCTAACTGGGAAGAACTGACCATGCCGGGGTTCGAGGCCCTGCGGGAACAAAGCCAGACGGTGATTGTGCCCCTGGGGTCCATAGAAGAGCACGGGCCGCACCTGCCCCTGGGCACGGACACCCTGCACGCCCTGGAGGTGGCCCGGCGGGTGGCCGCAGAGCGGCCGGTGGTGGTGGCGCCGCCGCTGTTTTACGGCATGTGCCGCTCCACCCGGGAGCATCCGGGGACGGTGAGCATCTCCGGGGATACCCTGCGGGCCCTGCTCCTGGAGGTGGGCCGGGAATTCCACCGCCAGGGTCTCCGCAACCTGGTGTTCATCAGCGGCCACGCCGGGGGCACCCATATCAGCGCCATCGTCGAGGCCGGGGAGCGTCTGCTGGCGGAACTGCCCGAGGCCAGGGTTGCGGTGGTCAACGTGCTGGAATTGCTCCGGGAGGTTTTGACTGAGCAGCCGGGCCTGGTGAAAACCCGGGGGGACGCCCACGCCGGGGAGGTGGAAACGGCCATCATGATGGCGGCCTATCCCGAGCTGGTCCAGGGCACGGCGCCGGAGGAATGGCCCAGTTTTCCCAAGTACCTGTTGGTGCGGGATAAGAGACGCTATTGGCCCGGGGGGGTATGGGGCAACCCGGGGCGCGCCACGGCCGGCCAGGGAGAGGCGATCCTTAAGGCGGAAGTATCCAGATTAATTGAGATTATCAATCTGTTGGAAGAGTTGGCAACCGGTTAGGTTTTTTCCTTGACATTATTTCGGTAATATACAAAGATACAAAGTATCTAGTAATCGGAAGAGAGAGGGAATATCTTTAATGATTGCGGAAACCGTTGAACATATTGCCGACCGGGTGCTCGCCTACGAAGAAACCGACCTGACCGCCCTTCTCAATCATTTTAAAACGCGCATGGAACAGTTCGAATTGAGTCCAGCCTGGGAACGAGCGGTGATCGCCTACTTTTTGATTAACGGCGTAAGGGTAAAAAATGCCCTGAAGCAGGGCAAGATGAATAGCCAAGAGTTATGCTCGGGCGGCCGACCGGCGCTGCGTGTCGTAAAATAGGCCACCAGCTTTTTACCCTTCCTGAAACCGGCTTCATGATCTCTGAGCCTCACGGCGCAGGGGATGGAGCAATTTTCTCATTTTTTCCCCTGGCAACTCCAAACCTGTTTAATCCTTTACCAACCAAACCCGGCTCGTTTTCGCCCTGGGGGAATGTCAGGCGGTGGCGGGCGGCCGCGGCTGGGGCCGAGCCGCGCTGCGGAGGAAAAATCTCCGGGCGCCACTATTATCTTACTACCAATTTCAGATTCAGATGAAACAAACTCTCCGGCTAACATAATGAATTCCCAAAATTATTTTACCGAAAACCGAAAACCGAAAACGGTATTAAATACTGGTCTCTGATGCCGTCTGGCCCCATGCTTGACTTGGGCCTGACTCTGCTTAGCTTTTAACTCAAAGAATTTTTTCCCCCGGGGGTAAAGGCGCACCATGAAGCGGCTGGCGGTGGCTCTGGTTTTGACGATGGCGGTGGGGTTATGGGCAGTGAGCCCCAGCCTGGCCGGCAAGATGCTCTATGCGGATAAGTTCGCCACCCAGGATCCCGCCTGGGGTTTGAGCAGCGCCACTATGCAGGTGCAGGACGGGAAGTTCGTGATCACTCCCGAGAAGAACACCACCCAGACCATTTTGAACCGGGCCAGGGTTTTCCCCAATGACCTGGAGGCGAGCTGCTCCGTAACCTTTGTCAAGGCGCCGGCCCCCACCTGGGGCAGCGGTCTGGTCTTCTGGGCCAAAGGCTACAACGAATATTATGTCGTTTTGATCAACGCCAAGGGCTGGCTGGCAGTCCAGCGTCACGTGGGCGGCCGCTACCTGGTGCCCGTGGCCTGGCGCCAGACCGACTTCATCAAGCCGGGCGCCGGGATCGGTAACCAGATCAAGGTGGTGACCAAAGGCGATCAGGCGACGATCTGGATTAATGGTCAGGAGCTGATCAGCTTCACCGGCCAACCGCCTAAGGGGGGCGGCTTCATCGGGTTTAAAGCGGCCTCAGGACCCGCAAAAGAAAATGTCGTGGCCTTCGCCAATTTACAGGTTGCCCAACCTTAACGTATAATGAGAAAAATGATCCGCTTAATCAGGGCAGGCGCTCCAAGGCCCTGAGAGGGAGATAGATGATGGGAAATCTGCGGCAATGGGTGCGTACCTGGCTGGGAGCTTCAGTGGGAGTGGCCGCGGCGCTGCTGTGGTTGGCAACGGTGACCGTAAGCCCGGCCGCCGCCGAGGCCCCAGCCAAGGACAAAGCGGGCGCGAAACCGGCTCAAGGGCAACAATTATGCATTCCGGGACCCAATGGAACCTGCCGGGTCAATCCCGGAAGTCCGCCCGCCAAGGCCCCGGAGCAGGCCCCGGGCCAGACCACTAAAAATTCTCCTCCGGCCAAGCAAGGGGGGCAACAGCAACAGAAACCGAAATCCGACTAGGCCGGTTAGGTAAGGATTGCCTTATAACAATTTCAGGGCCGATACCCGCGGGTGCCGGCCCTGATTGCTTTTAGGAGGTTTTAATTAATAAGATAATATAATTTAGAGAAAATAATTGACTTTGCCAAAAAGCTAGAATAAGTTGCGGATCATTACGGCTAACTGCAAGTTTTTTTCAAGATCAACTTGGTAATTTCCAGGCAGTTCAAACACTTACAAGTAACAAGACAAATTATTGGTGACACAGTTCCTGTGGGAGCTCATTTCAGGGGGAATGGTCTATGATCAAATTGGTGAGAACCATCATCCTGGCAGCCGCCATAATGTTATTGACCTTCAACCTGGCCCAGGCCAGCCTGGTGACGTCCTCCGGCGACATCCCCGGACCGCAACTCGTGGTGGATTTCAGCCAGTTCACAAGCGCTTATGGCCCTTCCGCAACCCCCGTGCAGGTGGGGGACCTGGTGGGGCAAGACATCACCATGACCGACGCGATTGCCTATGGCAACACCAGCTACAGCCTGGGGTATATGCTCTATTCCCCGCAAAATGGCTATTGGAGCGGTCCTGCCTATGTGAGCCCCGGACTATATTTTGCCGCCTATGGCGATAGTGGCTATTCGGCCGGCGCCATGGTCTTCCATTTCAATGACGGGCCGGTCCAGG
>CAYNMI010000176.1:0-5868 GCA_964398095.1 uncultured Desulfobacca sp. | reverse complement strand
ACTGCATGATATCCCGCCAAAAAAGCAGGGCGCACAGCAGTCAGGTAAAAAAAAATCGGCTCGGGGATTAGCACCCCGGTCCGATTTTTAGCCAGGACTTGTGGCCCTGATTTCATTCTGACATGCTAAACTTGTTCGCATTATACAAGAAATTTAATATATGTCAAGCCAATTAAAATAATGATCCCCGGGCGCTCGGGGCTCCTATTGAGCCCCTATAAATAATCAGGGTCATTTTACCATGCGGGTATCCAGGTGATTTATAGCAGTTGCCAAAAGTAATTTCTTTTCGTAGGGGCATAGCGTGCTATGCCCAAGAGGTTTGAGGGCACAGACCGTTGTGTCCCTACTATTCATCAAAATACCGCAATCGGAAAAGACTTTTGAGCCTCTTGCAAAATGTAGCCGCAGGCTTCAGCCTGCGTTGGCATAGGCTGAAAAGCCTGTGCCACCAAAAATTTTCCAAGTAATGAGGAATAATCTTTGGTTTTCAAATGACTTTTGCCAGAGGCTCAAAGGTTTTTTGGCTCCGGAGACATTTCACAATCCCCCCAAAATTCTCCTTGTGCCACTAGGCTGTTTTCCGTTAGTAGCGGGAATAGGTAATGGTGTCTTTTTCGAACTCGACGCTGACCTCTTCGGTAAGAGAGGCCCGGATTTTAGGCAGGATTTCAAAGATGGTATCCGTGGTAACGCGAAAATCCTGCTTGGTAAGCAATTCCTGTTCAAAGGCGAACTGGGCCACTTGCTGGAAGAGATATTCGATATCCGCGGGCGTAAAGCGCACAGTCATCTTAATGATCCGCCTCAGGTCGATTTCCCCGGCATTGACCTTGGAAAGAAAATGTTTCAGGATAGTGGCTCTTTCATCTTCGTCCAACCCTCCCACGGGAATGATGCAATCAAATCTTCCCGGACGCAACAGGGCGGTGTCCAACTGTCGGATGTAATTGGTGGCGCAAATGAGGAGGATGTGATTCGTCTGGCTCTTGAGTAAGGGAACCTGTTTAAGAAATTCGTTGGTGATAGACTTGTCCACCCGGCTGGCCTCGTCCCGGTGGCCCGCCAGCTCTTCAAATTCATCGATAAAAAAAACGGTTTCCTTAAGGGTGCGAGCCTTTTCCATGACCCGGCGGAGATTGGCGCCTACCTTGTCGATGCCATCGACCATAAGCATGCTGGGAGCAATCTCGATGAACCACCAGGACAGAGCCCCCGCGATGGCTTTAGCAAAATGAGTCTTGCCGGTGCCGGGAGGTCCGAAAAAAATGATGGCCTTGGGAGGAATGACCCCGTGCTTTGTGGACAGATTTTCCTGGGTCAACGGCAAAATGATCCTTTTCTGCACGACCTGCTTGGGCGGCTGAGTATCCGCAATGGTGTCCCAGATTTCCTTGCTGACGGTTAGAGCCCCCATTTCCTTTAAAAGGTCCTGCTGTTGATAGGCCAGGTATTCCTCCCGGGCTTGCTCCATGTTTTCCAGGAAGTCGATGCACGCGACTCTTAGGCCCACATCGCGGCCAAGTTTTTCCGACATGAGCCATTTATGCTGCAAAATCCGGGGCCACAGATCTGCGGCAGCATCCGGCTCCAATCTGGCGCCGCTACATTCAAATATTTTACCGGCATATTCTTTCGGGGCTAACATATCCGTCAATTCTTCATTCATTTCGCTCATGATTTAATGCCTCGCAAAGTATGGCTTTTTTGCCTGCAAGCCATGCCCGCCGTCTCTGCACTGAGCCCTCAAAAAGGAGGTCCCCCTTCACTACTGAGACTACCGGAATTCTTAAGGATAAAAAAGGGAATCTGCCTGAGGCTCGGCTATGGAGAAATTGGCTGGGAATTAGGTGCTCTTAGCATATCCTAGTTGCTCTCGGGCTTCAAGCTAGGATTTGGCTAGATTTAAAAATGTGTTCTCAAAACCATTCCATGCGCATCGGGGAATTTCTCAAAACCTGGGTGAGTGAGGCGAACCTCAAGAGCAATGATTCCATCATCATGGAAGCCCAAAAGAACCTGATAGGGCGGGTGGTCTACTTTAGTGAAGATGTCTGTATAGCGTTAAGGGTTTGGCCGCCCAGGAAAAAGTGATTATGACTTCCCCATAATCACATCGTGTAAGATCTTATCAAGTTCTGAAATTCTATATGGCTTGGCAATAATGCCGCTGAACCCATATTTCTGGAAGTCTGCCATGATCGGATCATCGGAATAACCGCTGGAAACGACGGCCTTTAATTGGGGATCGATCTCCAGCAGTTTCGCCAGGGCTTCTTTGCCCCCCATGCCCCCCGGTACCGTTAGGTCCAGAATCACCGCAGCAAATGTCTGCCCAGCCCCGTGCGCCTGACTAAACATTTCTACTGCCTCGTCCCCATCTCTGGCAAACGTAACTTCGTAGCCCAGGCGGGCAAGCATTTTTCCCAATACTTCCCGCACCATATCTTCATCGTCCATTACCAGGATTTTGCCTTCCCCCACCAGCAACCCCCTATCGTCTTTTGGTTGAGGGGTACCTTGCCGTTCGACTGCTGGAAGATAGATATGGAACGTTGTTCCCGCTCCTGGTGTTGATTCCACGGCAATATGGCCGTGATGTTTTTCAATAATCGCGTAGGTCGAGGCCAAGCCCAAGCCGCTGCCCTTGTGTTTGGTAGTAAAGTAGGGGTCGAATATTCTTGGAAGGTGCTCCGCCGGCATGCCCATCCCCTGATCCCGCACCGAGATTTTTATATACCTCCCCGCGCTCAGAGGCAAACCGCTCGCGGTCCCTAAAGTAAGGTTCTCGGCCCAAACCTTAAGCGTCCCGCCAGTAGGCATAGCCTGAATGGCATTGATAGTAATATTCTGGAAGACTTGGCTGATTTGCCCTGGGTCAGCTTCTATCCACCAGAGATTTTCTGGGAAGTCAGTTCCATGCCGCACCGGAGACCCTACACAGGTAAACGCAATGGATTCGGTAAGGAGTTCCGCTACCGAGAAGAGTTCTGCTATCGGCGCCCCACCTTTGGCAAAGGTGAGCAGTTGCTGGGACAAAGCCTGAGCCCGCAGGCATGCCGCTTCTGCCTGAGCCAATCTGTCTTTAACCCGGGGGCCTATCTTGTCATCCAGTGCGGCCAGGCCAATATTTCCCAGTATGGCAGTAAGAATATTGTTGAAGTCGTGGGCGATGCCTCCCGCCAGGGTGCCCACTGCTTCCATCTTTTGGACCCGCAGGAATTGCTCTTCCATTTCTATGCGGGAGGAGATGTCCATGAAATATCCCATAACTGCCTGTTTGCCTTGATATTGAGTAGGGGTGACGGTTTCCATCACCCAGCCGGTTTCGCCGTTCTTGGTAATGAATTGGTATTCATAAGGGGGCAAACCTTCCTCTTTTAACCTGAGGAGGGCCTGCTCCCGCACAAATGCCCGGAATTCAGGGCTCACCGGATTAAGACAGTGCTGGCCTATCAGTTCTTGGGCGTGGTAACCGGTAATGACTTCAAAGCCGGGATTAACCATGGCAAACTTACCATCCTGGACGATATAGATGCCCATGGGGGCAAAGCTCACCATTGATTGGAAGGCTTCCTCTGCCCGCTTGCGCTCGGTGATGTCCTCAAATATGGCGACTCCCCCTGATACTGCGCCCTCCGACGAGAATAGCGGCTGGAAAATCGCCCTTACCGGGGTCATTTTTCCTGCTAAAACCGAAAGGTAGTCACCTTCGAAATATCCTGCCTTGCCTCTGAAGGAAGCTAACACCGCTTCCCTCATCTTGTCATCGCTCAACTGCCGAATCAAATTGAAGCCGATAAACGCCTCCTTGGTGGCCCCAATGATCTCCGCAAATTTTTCATTACAATTAGTAGTGGTGCTCGTATGGTCATAGTGCATGATACCTAAGGGAGCCTTTTCGAAAACCAACCGAAACTTCTCTTCACTCTCCTGCAGTCCCCGCTCCGCGGCCTTGCGTAGCGAAATATCCCGGCAGACGCAAAATACCAGCTTCCGCTCCCCCAACACCGCCCCATTGGTACTGATTTCCACGTCCAGCAAGGTGCCGTCCTTGCGGCGGTGGCGGGTCTCGAAGAAATCGCCGGCAGCATCGACGAGTCGGACTTGTTCTAACAGTTCCTCTTTGGTCCATTGCGAGTCCCAATCCCAAACGTAGAGCTCACGGACCTCTTCGGTGGAATATCCCAACATCTCGGCGTATCGCTGGTTGGCCTCATAGACTTTGCCGTTTTGGTCGAGGACGACGATGCCGTCTCTGGACTGCTCCACCAGGATGCGCCGCCGGATCGCTTCTTCCGCCAGGGACTTTTCCGCCCGCTTGCGTTTATTGATGTTAAGGGTCAGGACGATGATGACCAAGAACAACCCGCCCAACACCGCCGTTGTGCCCAAAACCACGGATTTATATAATTCGAAAAACGAGACGGGCTGGTTGACGATGATACTTCCAGGCGGCAGTTGGGAGGGGGAGAGCCCGAAACGTTGCATCTGTTTGTAATTGAACATGGGCTTGTTGGGACTCTCTTTGACTACCGGTATGGTGGCAACCTTCTCACCACCCAGCAGGCGTTTGGCCATCCTGGCGGCCATTTCTCCCTGATAATAACCGCTGGTAATCATGCCCCCCACCACCGATTCCAAGGTAAACTCCCATACGCTGTAAAATGGCAACTTGCTATGGCGAGAGAGCATAGCCAAACTCTGTTCCAGGGGTACATAGGATTTACCGGTCTTGTCGATGCCAAAACCCAAATAAAGGGCAGCCTTTCCAGTTGGGGCCCGCCCCAGGATTTGCAGCAGGTCATGCATAGTGACGTCGTCCACCACGGTATATTGCTGCTGCGGGAATTTCTCAGCCATTACCTTGCGGGTCTTCAGGGTGTTGGAGATACCGGTGGCGGTCCGGTCGCTGATGACCAGGATTTCTTTAAGATTAGGCTGCAGCTTGCGGATTATTTCAATAGTACCGGCAATGTCAAAGTTTTCCACCACCCCAGTAAAGTCATGATGGCCTTTCAGGTCGGCATCCTGGAAATAATTGACGCCGCAGAAGACCACGGGCGTTTGAGGGGTGAACAGGTCGTTTTTATATTTCTTCAAAAAATTAAAGGCGTTATCATCGGAGCAGATGATGACATCGAACTTTCTTGAGGCAAACTTATAGCGATAGAAATCATATAATTTCTGAAAATAGGCTGGTTGTTCATGTCCCTTTGTATCCATATACTCGACAGTGATGTTATAGCGTTGGCGGGGGAGAACTGCTTCGATCCCCTTCATGATGCTATCGGTCCAGCCGTACCCATAATTGTAGGAATTCAGTACCAAAACATTATTCTTGGGGTTATTCTGGGCGTGTATAGGCGTGGTTAAATTAATTCCTAAAAGCACGACCAGGAATATAAACAACCAGGGGCAGATGAGAGGAATCCGGCTGGGTTTTCCTGAAATTGTGGGCCTTCTGAATGGAACGGGGTATTCTTGAAACATAGTACCCCCAAGTTAAAATTACTTAATTAACTTAAGCGAGGCATTAAACAAATTAAGACTATCCCTGGGTATGGACCGAGATTATGCCGCATCTACAGATGGTTCTCTCCCTACGAGGTTCTGGAGCCTCTTTGCCCGAGTAACATCTCCTGAACGGTCCTCTTCTCGATGCCAAGTCTTCTCGCAGGTGGAAAAAATAGCACAAATTTGGGAGTATATTTAATTATATCAGAATTCGAGCCTACCAACCCACCGGCAACCACTTATCTGATGGGAAAGCACAAAGACCCCAGATCAGCACCTCCGGGTAGTGGTGCGGCAGGGAAAAACAGGAGGTCTAAGAGCAGTTCATGTGTTTGGATATGAAAATAACAA
>CAYNMI010000175.1:0-5875 GCA_964398095.1 uncultured Desulfobacca sp. | reverse complement strand
TTGTCGCGCTGGCGGGAACTGCTGGCGGCCGGACCGAGCCGCGGCGCCCTGGTGGCCTTCCATACCCGCCACAAGCTGCTTCTCCTGGCCCACAGCCCCCGGCATTACCGGGAACTGGGCCGTCTGGTGGCCCGGGCCAAGGAGATGCCCCTCCCGGAACTCTACGACCACTACCAGTCTCAACTCCTGGAGGCCCTGCGCCTCAAAACCACCCCCAAGAAACACACCAATGTCCTCCACCACCTCATGGGCTACTTCAAGAAAGACCTGTCCCCGGACGAAAAACAGGAATTACTTGAAATTATTGATTATTACTATCAGGGCGCCGTCCCCCTCATAGTGCCCGTCACCCTCATCAACCACTATGTCCGCAAATACCGGCAGCCCTACTTGCAGGACCAGTTCTACCTCCACCCCCATCCCCTGGAATTGCAGCTCCGCAACCACGTGTGACCACGTCCCCGGCGTGAGACCGGGGCTTTGCCTCATGCGAGCCAGTGAGACCATTTCTCTCCAGGGGGACGCCTCATAACGTGTTCGCTTTGGGCGGAGCCAGGTGTCCACCCTGAATTGAGAACGCCTCCCTCGGTGCGCCCCCATAAAATTTCTGTAAGATATTCCTGGAACATCCTACCAGCCCTTATGCTTTCCTCCTAAATCATGGCTTCGGCCTTCCCAGGCAAAGATATTCAGCATTTTTTCTGGAAAGGGGCCCCACCCTCTTCCGCTTGGAAAATTTTTCGGGGGCACCGGCATCATGCCGGTGCGGCTGCCCAGGCTGGCAGCCTGTGTTACCAATCCCAAACCACATCCTGCCTACGGCGCCCCATTAATCCGGAATGGCGGCGGGCTCGCAGGCTTGCCCCGCCACCGCAGGGAAAACCATTTCCTCGGCCGCTTCAGGATCGCCTGGATATCTCAGCACTTCACCATGAGGCCAGATGTTCTTGATCGTGGATTTTGGGGAGGTCAGTGGAAAATGGGCGAAGAGATTTGGCGATTTTGGTAAGGCCGCGCCATCCAAACCGGATAAATTGCGCTGGCACTCGGTTCTTGGTCTTGCGGTCGAACTGCACGGGGTACGGGTCTATTAACCGCTTCCGCCTATAATGAAGTCTTGTGGAATTTCCCCCATACCAACCACAAAACCCTGCTTTTTTTCAAGTCACCTTTACCGGGCTCGCTTGCTTGCATATTCGGCTATATACTCTGAACAATAATTGATAATAAACTCCATGAGCATATCAAGATTATAATATTTTATCAATTTTTCTTCCACTATGCTATCACCTAGTATTTGAACTAAATAGCAATCTCTCTTGTTATTTAAAGCTTGTGATCGTGGGAAAAAATCAATATCTAATTTAAATCCACTTTTTACTATTTTAGATTCATCATAATCTATCGATTTTATAACAATATTTTTTAAATCATTTAAGATTACCCTCCTAGTTCTGTATATTAAATTTACTTCAACTATATCAGTATTGTCCAGGATATCTTTTATTCCCAGTATTGCTTTGAGCAATTCACCCATCCATTTCCTTTTTTTCTGTAAATGTTCTCTTGGAATTCCCTTTATTTCTTTTTCACTCGTCTCTATACTTAATTTTTTTTCCTTAATCCTTTCCTCTAAAATCTTCCCATAATCTCTCTCTATACCAAAAGGCTGGCTTATATCAAAATCATCATTTTGGTTAATATGAATAACGCTAGATGCTTTATCCTCCTTTTTGTCGACCAATTTAACCATAATAACCTCTGCTCTTGATATTGTCGAGATCAGGTAACCATTCCTTGGCCTCTCTTCAAAATTGCGGGTTGGAATCCTTTCCCTAGATTTAACCCTAAAAACGCTATCTTTCCGAAAATATCACGGCTTGTATCCGCGACAATGGCACATTATAAACAAAAAATCAATATAAATTTATTTATCAAAAGCTATAATTTCGCTCATTTTCATTTTATAGTTAGCCTGAGAAGATTCCTATCTCCTTGATTTCCGGCTCAGGAATTCCCGGACGAATTGTCCCTGTAATCATTGTCTTATAAAATTTCATTGATTCGCGCCTGTCATTCCCGAGGGCTAAGAAGCGCTTGGGCTGACGCCCAGAGGGAAAAAACCACCCTAACCTTCCCTGAAGGGAAAACGCGTTTTATTTTAATTCAGTTAAACTCCGGCGCGCTGTAAGGCTACCTCGTCCTGAAGGGATGCGGGGGCGCAACCGGCTTTTTTCTGGCAGTCAGCGCGATTTTCCATTAGAGTGGAATCGGCTCGGAGGTTACTGCTCATGAAGAAAAAACCGGTTCTGGTCACCGGCGCCACCGGCTACGTGGGGGGGCGCCTGGTGCCCCGCCTGCTGGCCGCGGGCTATCGGGTCCGGGCCCTGGGGCGTTCCCTAAGCAAATTGCGCAGCCGGCCCTGGGGCCGCCACCCCCTCATAGAATTAGCCCAAGGCGACGTCATGGACGGGGAATCCCTGCGCCTGGCGGCCCAGGGCTGTGGGGCCGCCTTTTACCTCGTCCACTCCATGACCGCGGCCGCCCGGGATTTTGCCGCCGCCGACCGCCAGGCCGCCCGGAACCTGGCCCAGGCCGCGGCGGCCGCCGGCCTGGACCGCATTATCTACCTGGGAGGGTTGGGGGGCGCCGACGACCCTAACCTGAGCGAGCACCTGCGCTCCCGCTTCGAGGTGGCCCGGATCCTCCAGTCCGGGACCGTGCCCACCACCTTCCTTCGGGCCGCCATGATCCTGGGTTCCGGCGGCGCCGCCTTCGAAATCCTGCGCTACCTGGTGGACCGCCTGCCGGTGATGCTCACCCCCCGCTGGGTCCATACCCCGGTCCAGCCCATCGCCATCCGCAACGTCCTCACCTATCTCAGCGGTTGCCTGGAATGCGACGCCACCCGGGGCCAGACCCTGGACATCGGCGGCCCGGAAGTGGTGACCTACCGGCAACTGATGGATATCTATGCCCAAGAGGCCCGCCTCCCCCGGCGCCTGGTCATCCCGGTGCCGGTCCTCACCCCCCGGCTGAGTTCCTATTGGATTCACTTGGTGACCCCGGTCCCCGCCTCCCTGGCCCGCCCCCTGGCGGCCGGCCTGGCCAACCCCGTAGTCTGCCTGGATAACCGCATCCGGGACCTCATCCCCCAGGAACTGCTGACGTGCCGCCAGACCATCCGCCTGGCCTTGCAGCGGCTTGAACAGCAGCGGGTGGAAACCTGTTGGAGCGACGCCGGCGGACTCACACCCCCGGAATGGGCTATCTGCGGCGACGCCCCTTACACCGGCGGCACCGTCCTCAGCCTCGGCTACCGGATTCGCCTTCAGGCCACCCCGGACGAGGTCTGGAAGCCCCTCAGCCGCATCGGCGGGGCCACCGGCTGGTACTACGGCGACTCCCTCTGGGCCCTGCGCGGCTGGGCTGACCGCCTCCTGGGTGGGGTCGGTCTTCGGCGCGGCCGGCGCCACCCCACCGAACTGCTGGTCGGCGATGCCCTGGATTTCTTCCGGGTCCTGGAAATCGAGCCACCTCGGCGCCTGCTCCTGGTGGCCGAAATGAAAATGCCCGGAGAGGCCACCCTGGAATTTCGCCTGGCCCCCCTCCCCGATGGCCTCACCGAGCTCACCCAGATAGCCCGCTTCCTCCCCCGGGGCCTGGGGGGCATCCTCTATTGGCGCCTCCTGGACCCCTTCCATAAAAAAATCTATCCCGGCATGCTCCGGGGCCTGGCCGCCGCCACCGGCCAACCCGTCACCGCCGGCCCGGAACCGCTGGGGGCGCCATAGATGGTTCCGAGAGGTCCGGGACGGGAGTGCGGTAACCGACTCACTACTCCCCGCCCCTCGCACCATCAATCCAGGCTTGGGTGGCACCGGCGTCCCGCCTGTGCTTGCCCTAGGGTGCGTCTTACGCACCATCAAGCTAATTCCTTTAACCCTTAGGAGACTTTGCCATGAAAATTGTCGCCGTGCTGGGCAGTCCCCAGCCCCAGGGCAACAGCAGCACCCTGGCCCGGGCCTTCCTCAAGGCCGCCGCGGAACTGGGGGCCGAGACCACCGAGTTCCTCCTCAACCGCTTGAATTTCCAGGGCTGCCAGGGCTGCCGCGGCTGCAAGACCAAAAGTGACGCCTGCGTCCTGGAGGATGACCTGACCCCGGTGTTGGAGGCCATCCAGGACGCCGATATCCTGGTCCTGGCCTCCCCCGTGTATTTCGGGGACCTCAGCGGCCAGATGAAATGCTTCTTCGACCGCACCTATTCCTGCATCAACCCGGATTTCTCCTCCCGGGTGCCCCCTGGCAAAAAGGCCGTCATGGTCCTCACCCAGGCCAATCCCGATCCGGCCCAATTTGACGACATCTTCCCCCGCTACCTGCGCTGGCTGAAGCTCTATGGCTTTGACCCCGTGCGTCTCCTCCGGGCCACCGGCGTCCGGGAGCCCGGCGAGGTCAAGGAGCAGGTCGCGGTCCTGGATCAGGCCGCCGCCCTGGCCCAAGAGTTGGTCGGCCAGTAACCCCAAATTAAACCGGGGAAGGGGTCGGGACCTCACCGCCCCTGCCCCTTCCCCCGCATCTGCCTCGCCAACCCTTGAAATCCGGGCGCCGGCCGCCCCCGGCTTACATGGGCCGATAGTAATCCGTGTAAAAGGTGTACTTGGTTTCCCCCAGGCGCACCACCTCCGCCGGCCGGATCACTTCTTCCCCCGCCTGGTTCCGGTAGCGCATATCAAACTCCAGGATGTAGGTGTTGCGGCCGATAATCGGCCGGACCGAACACTCCTCCAGCTTAAAGGCCTTGTCTCTAAGATGGCCCTCGAACCCTGTCAGGCTGTACAGCATCTCCCCATAGACGTATTCCAGGTTGCCGGGGAACTTGCGGCCATAGGTCCGGCCGGTGACTGCCGCGCGGGAAACCGGCAACTCCGCCAACACCGCCTTGTAATCGCGATACTGCAAGAAAGAAGGTCCCGACCAAATCTTTTCCACCCCTTGGTATTTGGTGGTGAACAGCTCCTCCCGGGTCTGCTCCGCCATGTCTCCCACCTCCAGAGTCAGCGTGGATTTGTCCTATTCTATAATCATTCGCCCCGGCCTTTCCAGCAAAAAAGCCTGGACGGCGATGCCGCCGGCGTCCTATGCCCCTGGCTTACCTGTCGATTTCGGGTTGCAATCGCGTCTGATACCGGGTCGCAGTCGATCAGGTGGCACAGGCGTCTCCCCTGTGCGGGCGAAGGCCAAAGCCTACGCTTACAAAAAATAGTTCTTTGAGTGCAACTCGGTCTGCATCCTGGACGCTGGCCTCCGGGAACGCCCGGTCCAAGCCGTCCCGCGGCTTACTTCCCCTGATACCGGTAATCCGGTTGATGATATTTGTAGTCCGGTTGCTGGTAATAAGGGTTCGAGGGGGCGGGGTTCAGGGGCGTTGGGGTTGCGGGGGTGGGGTTGGCGGCCGGCGGTCCTTGATAGCTGCCGCTATACGAATTGAATTGGCCGGTATAGGGATTGACCTTTCCGGGCGTCGAATACCGATCCTGTCTTAAATCCTCCGGGGTCTGCCAATGCCCTTCCACCTGGGCGCCGTCTTTGTCCGTATACGGCTCAATCCATTTCTGCCCCCAGGCCGCCACCGGCGCCAAAATAAACACACAAATCAGGGCGATCATGAGCTTCTTCATAAACTGCTCCTGGGTGGTAGACCACTGATCAGGAAGTTATGCGGGTAGGACCCGCCCACCCCCCGGCTGTAATCCCAGCTAATAGTTTATCAAAAAAGCTCGGCTCCATCAATCCGGGCTCGCGGCTCTGAAATTAATAGTGGCACAGGTTTTCAACCTGTGCCCCGGCGGCGTCCTACGTTCCCATGTAGG
>CAYNMI010000174.1:0-5909 GCA_964398095.1 uncultured Desulfobacca sp. | reverse complement strand
ATCTCCCCGTGGACCGCCTGAACCTGGTGCAGAAATACCTGGGGGTGGAAGGGGTCAGCCCCCGGGTGGCGCGCCTGGGGGGAAAATCCTGGGAACGGGCCAAGGGCCGGGTCAAAAAGGCGGTGGAAAAAATCGCCGGGGAACTGGTGGATCTCTATGCCCTGCGCCGGGTGCTGCCGGGGCACCACTACTCGCCGCCGGACCCGGTTTACCGGGAGTTCGAGGCCACCTTCGAATATGAGGAGACCCCGGACCAGTTGCACGCCATCCAGGAAGTGCTGGCGGATATGGTCTCGGAAAAGCCCATGGATCGCCTGATCTGCGGCGACGTGGGCTACGGCAAGACCGAAGTGGCGGTCCGGGCCGCGTTCAAGGCCGCCATGGACGGCAAACAGGTGGCCCTCCTGGTGCCCACCACGGTGTTGGCGGAGCAGCATTACGACACCTTCCGCCAGCGCCTGGCCCATTTCCCCCTGGAGGTCCGGGCCCTCAGCCGGTTCAAGTCCCCCGCGGAGCAGAAACGCATCCTCGCGGAGTTGGCCCAAGGGAAAGTGGACATCGTCATCGGCACCCATCGGCTGCTCTCCAAAGACGTCACCTTCCGGGACCTGGGGCTGGCCATCGTGGACGAAGAGCAGCGGTTCGGGGTGCGCCAGAAGGAGCGGCTGAAGGAATGGCGGCGCACCGTGGACGTCCTCACCCTCACCGCCACGCCCATCCCCCGCACCTTGCAGTTATCCCTGACGGGTTTAAGGGAGTTGAGCCTGATTAACACCCCGCCGGAGAACCGCCGGTCCATCCGCACCTATGTCTGCCTGCCGGAGGCCCCGGTGATCCAGTCCGCCATCCGCCGGGAGCTGGCCCGGGGCGGCCAGGTCTTTTTCGTGCACAACCGGGTGCGCAGCCTGGGCACCTGGCGCCGGTACGTCCAGGAACTGGCCCCGGAAGCCCGGGTGGCCATGGCCCATGGTCAGATGCCGGAAAAGGAACTGGAACGGGTCATGCTGCGGTTCTGGCACCGGGAGGTGGACGTCCTGGTATGCACCGCCATCATCGAAGCCGGCCTGGATATTCCCGCGGCCAACACCATTATCATCAACCGGGCCCATACCATGGGATTGGCCCAGCTCTACCAGTTGCGGGGCCGGGTGGGTCGCAGCCAGGCCCAGGCCTACGCCTACCTGCTGGTCCCGGACGAGGCGGCCTTGACCAGCGAATCCCAGAAGCGCCTTAAGGCCCTGATGGAGTTCACGGAGCTGGGCTCCGGGTTCAGGATCGCCATGCACGACCTCCAGATCAGGGGCGCCGGCAACCTCTTGGGACAGGCCCAATCGGGCCACCTGACGGAGGTGGGCTACGAATTGTATCTCCAACTGCTGGAGTCGGCCATTCGGGAATACAAGGGGGAACCTCTGGAGGAGGCGACCCCGGACCCGGAAATCCATCTGCCGCTGGCGGCTTATCTCCCCGAAGATTACGTGCCCGACGTGCAGCAGCGCCTGGCTCTCTACCGGCGTCTCTCCGGCCGGTTGACCCCGGAGATGCTCCACGAACTGGAAGAGGAATTTCTGGACCGCTTCGGGCCGCTCCCCCCGGAAGGGCTCAATCTCTTGGAGGTGGTCCGGGCCAAACACCGGTTGCGGCAGTTGGGGATCAAGCGGCTGGATATGCCGGATAGCGTCGCGCTGCTGCAATTTTCCCACCCGGAGCGCCTGGACCTGAAGCGTTTGGTTGAAGCCCTCAAGCGGCGCCCGCACACTTACCACTTGACGCCGGATCAGACCTTGCGGATTTACCTCCAGGAAAGCGAGACGGTACTTGACCGGTTACGAAACTGCTTGAAAGAAGTAGAGACATTTGTTAAGCCAGAGGTAGAGGATTAAATCAATGACCAAAAACCAGGCGCGTTTGATGCTGGTGGGCGCAGCTTCCTTGATCCTGTCGGTTCTGGTGGGGACGGGAGTGGCGGAAGAGATCGACCGGATTGTGGCCGTAGTCAATAATGATGTCATCACCATGTCAGAATTGCAACTCATGGCCAAGTCCGTTCAGGCCCAAGCCGGGATTAAACCCACGGGGAAAGATAAGAAGAAAATGTTGCACGAGATGCTGGAGGCCCTGATTGACCGCAAGCTGGCCAAGGCCGAGGCCAAGCGCCGGGGTATTACGGTGACCACCAAAGAAGTGGACCAAACCATCGAAAAATTCAAACAGCGCAATCATATCCCCGATGACGCAACCCTGATCAAGGCCCTGACCCAAGAAGGGATTTCCTTAAAGGAATTCAAGCAGCAGATTGCGGACCAATTAATGCAGGAGCGTTTGGTGTCGTTGGTGGTGGGCTCCAAGGTCATGGTCAATGAAGCCGACGTCCGCCGGATTTATGACCAGAAATTTAAGAGAGGCGGCACCCAGGTCCACCTTTTGACCTTAAGGCTGCCTTTCCCGCCGGGGGCTACCCCGGAACAGCAAGATGCGGTCAAACAGAAAGCGGAGACCATCTTAATGGCCGTCAAGCGGGGCGAGTCCTTCAAGGAGGCGGCCGGGAAACTCGCTCTGCAACCTTCGGATGTGGGCTTTATCGCCCAGAAAGACCTGGACCCGCGGCTGGCCCAATTACTGGATACCCTGAAAATTAAGGAGATGGCCCCCATAGAGACCCCGGCAGGCTATCAATTGATCCAGGTGCTGGAACGCCGCCGAGGCGAGGCGCCCCCCTTTGAGAAAGTCGCCCCGACAATCCGCCGCATGTTGCAGCAGCAGGAAATGGGCAAGTATTTCAGCGAATGGATCAAGACCTTGCGGGACAAGGCCCATATCAAGATCATGTTGTAGAGTTATGATGCCCATCAGTAGCGGCTCTGCCCCGGTGGTTGACATCCGCTCCCTGGCGCTGCATGTGGGGGAGACGGTCACCCTTCGGGGTTGGGTCTATCATCTGCGTTCCAGCGGCAAGGTCCGCTTTCTGGTGCTCCGGGACGGCACCGGGTTGGCCCAGGGGGTGCTGGTCAAGGGGAATCTTCCGGAGGAGGATTTTCAGCAATTCGAGCAGCTTACCCTGGAAACTTCCCTGATCCTCACCGGCCGGGTCCGGGCCGAACCCCGGGCTCCCGGGGGCTATGAGCTGGAAGTCAGCCGGGTGCAGCCCCTCCAGATCGCCCCGGAATATCCCATTTCCCCCAAAGAGCACGGGGTGGCCTTCCTCATGGACCGGCGGCACCTGTGGCTCCGGTCTCCCCGGCAACAGGCCATCCTGAGGGTCCGGGACGAAGTCTGCCGGGCCTGCCGGGAGTTCTTCCACGCCCGGGGATTCGTGCTGGTGGACACTCCCATCCTCACCCCCACGGCCTGCGAAGGCACCACCAGCCTCTTCGAGACCGACTACCTGGACCGGGGCAAGGCCTATCTTTCCCAGAGCGGCCAGCTCTATTTAGAGGCCGCGGCCATGGCCCTGGGCCGGGTCTACTGCTTCGGGCCCACCTTCCGGGCGGAAAAATCCAAGACCCGGCGCCACCTGACGGAGTTCTGGATGGTGGAGGCCGAGGCGGCCTTCTTCACCCTGGATGACATCATGGAACTGGCGGAGTCCCTGGTGCGGGCCGTGGTCCTTAGGGTGCTGGAGCACCAGGAGCCGCAGTTGCTCCTCCTGGAGCGGGATCTGGCGCCCCTCCAGGAAGTGCTGGCCGGCCCCTTTCCCCGCCTCAGCTATGCCCAGGCCCTGGAGCACTTGCAGCAGCACGGCAAAGACCTGGCCTGGGGGGAGGACCTGGGCGGCGATGAGGAGACCGTGCTCTCCCAACTCTTTCCCCGCCCGGTGCTGGTGCACCGCTACCCCAAGGAGGCCAAGGCGTTTTACATGGAGCCGGACCCGGAAGATCCCCGGCTGGCCCTGTGTGTGGATATGCTGGCCCCGGAGGGCTACGGCGAAATTGTCGGGGGCTCCCAGCGCATCCATGACCTGGATACCTTACTGGCCCGCATCCGGGAGCATCACCTGCCCCGGGAGCCCCTGGAGTGGTATCTGGACCTCAGACGGTACGGCAGCGTGCCCCACGGCGGCTTCGGTATGGGCATCGAGCGCCTGGTGGCCTGGCTCTGCGGCCTGCACCACGTCCGGGAGACCATCCCCTTTCCCCGCCTCCTGGATCGGATTTACCCCTGATCCCCAGGGTGACGGCGGCCGGACCGGCGCAGCGCCGATGGCTTTACCGTGAAAAACTTTAAATCCCCCTAAATCCCCCTTTGAAAAGGGGGGCAGGGGGGATTTTTCATCCTCAGGGGTGAAGCATGTGCAGATCATGCATGTTTACCGTGAAAGTCGCCATATCAGGGCGAGCCGCCGGTTCGCCCCCAGCGAAGATTTTCGTTTTCGGGGGAGGCCAATTTCTGCGGTCATGAACCTTTAGTCTGTCCTTCCCTTGATTTTTCCCCTTAACTATACCGAAACATTGTATAATCCAGAGCAACCGCTGGTCCCCCAAGGTCTGCGCCTTCCAGGTCAAGGGATACACTGGAGCAGCCATGAAACTGCGCACCTATCTGATCCTGTCATATCTGGCGCTCATTACCTTAATGTTTGCCGGCGCCTGGTTCATTGACGATTACGTCTTGCGCGACGTTACCCGGAGCGCCATCCGCATCGCCGACCAGGCCGTCAGCCAGGTGACCACGGCCAATGTGCAGCATTCGGAAAATATTCTCACCCAGATTGGCGAGTACGTCGTCCGGGAAAAGGCCGAGGAAGTGGCCCGGGAATTGGCCCATGCCCTGAAAGGCAGGAACATCCATAATTACGCCAGGCTGCGCCGGGACCACCGGCTCCGGGCCATCGCCATCCAGGAGATTTACACCCCGCACGGTCCGGCGGGGTATACGGATGTATATGACCGACGCGGCTACATCCTGTTTCACCCCGACAAAAACGTGGAGGGCCATAACCAGTTGGATTGGGGGAAGGAATACCCTGAGACCACGGAGTTGATCAAGCGCTCCTTCACGGAAAACTACGTGCAAGGTTATTTCAATTTCTTCGATAAGAACAAGAAGCCGCGGCAGCGGTTCTCGGCCCGGGTCCATGTGCCCGGCACCCCCTTTATTGTCGCGGCCATCGTCAACCTGGACGAATATTTCCTGCCGGTGCAGCGGCGCATGAAAGATTCCTGCCTGCTCGCCATCGTCCAGGCCAGACAGCAGATCGAAGGGCATTATGCCGCGCTCAGCCGGGAGGTGATGCTGGGCGGCATCTTTGCCGGCCTGGCCCTGTGCCTCATCGGCGGCCTGTCGGGGCTGTGGTTTGCCGCGGCCATCTCCCGGCCCATCTCCCGCCTCCGGGATGGGGTGCGGCAGGTGGGGGAAGGCGACTTTAGCGTGGCGGTGCCGGTACGGGGTGTGCGCGAGGTGGCGGAACTGGCCCATTCCTTCAATGACCTGGGGCAGCAGCTCACCGAATACATTGAGAAACGGGATTTCATCCGGGACACCTTCGGGCGCTACGTCACCCAGGAGGTGGTGAAGCGGCTGCTGGAATCCGAAGGGGCCCTGGAAATGGGGGGCGAGACCCGGGAGGTCTCCCTCATCATGTCGGACCTGCGGGGCTTCACCGCGATCACCGCCGGCATGCACCCGGAGCAGGTCATCACCTTTCTCAACCGCTACTTGAGCAAGATGATCGAAATCCTCATGGACTACCGGGCGGTCATCGACGAAATCCTGGGAGACGGCATCTTGGCCTTCTTCGGGGCCCCCGAACCCATGGAGAATCACCCGGCCCGGGCGGTGGCCTGCGCCCTGGCGATGCAGGCGGCCATGGACGAGATCAACGCCGCCAACGAGGCCGATGGCCTGCCCCGGCTGGCCATGGGCATCGGGGTGAACACCGGCACGGTGGTGGTGGGCAACATCGGCTCGGA
>CAYNMI010000173.1:0-5934 GCA_964398095.1 uncultured Desulfobacca sp. | reverse complement strand
GGCCGGCGCAGCAGCAGGGAGATCTGCCGGTAGGCCTGGGCCTGCTTGGTGAGATCGTCGTAGATGATCAGGGCGTGGCGGCCGCTATCCCGGTAATATTCGCCCATGGCGCAGCCGGCGAAGGCGGCGACGTATTGCAGGGGCGCGGGTTCGGAAGCCGAGGCGTTGATGACGATGGTGTGCTTCATGGCGCCGTAGCGCTCCAGGGCGTCCACCACCTGGGCCACGGTGGATTTCTTCTGACCGATGGCTACGTAGACACAGAGGATGCCGGAGTCCTTCTGGTTGATGATGGCATCGATGCACAGGGCGGTTTTGCCGATCTGACGGTCGCCGATGATCAGTTCCCGCTGGCCGCGGCCGACGGGGGTCATGGCGTCGATGGCCTTGTAGCCGGTGTACATGGGCTCATTCACCGGCTGGCGCTCGATGACGCCCGGAGCCTTAACTTCGATGCGCCGGAACTCCTTGGCGTCGATGGGGCCCTTGCCGTCAATGGGATTGCCCACCGGGTCGATGACCCGGCCGAGCACCGCGTCGCCGACGGGCACCTGGGCGATCCGGCCGGTGCGTTTAACGATGTCGCCCTCTTTGATGTGCGTGTCTTCACCCAGGATGGCGACACCCACGTTGTCCTCTTCCAGGTTCAGGGCGAGACCATAGATGCCCCCGGGGAATTCCAGGAGTTCCATGGCCATGCATTTTTCCACGCCATAGACCCGGGCGATGCCGTCACCGACGGACAGAACGGTGCCGGTTTCCGCCACCTCTACCTTCTTCTCGTAATCCCGGATCTGAGAGCGAATAATTTGGCTGATTTCTTCGGCTCTAATTTCCATTTATAAGACCTCACCTTTTATTAAGGATTCTCGCAAAGCATTGATCTGGGTGCGGACACTGCCATCCAGCACCAGGTCCCCCACCTTGGCGACCACGCCGCCGATGATGTCGGGGTCTTCCTCCACGTCCATGATCACAGTGCTGCCGGTCAACTTTTCCAGGGTCTGACGGAGTTGGTCCCTGGTAGCGTCATCCAGGGAGATTGCCGCTTTGACCTTGGCGCGCCTGACGTTCTCCACTTCGTCCACCATCTCCTGGTAGGCCTGGGCGACGCCGTCCACGACATTGAGGCGGTGTTTGTCCAGGAGGAGTTGGAGCAGGTTGGACACCATGAGAGGCAGTTGCAACAGTTCGATCATGCGCAGCAGTAATTTGCGGCGATCCTCCCGGCTGTGGATGGGGTTGAGCAGGGCATCCTTGAGCTCGGGTTCCCGCTCTAAAAGATGGGCGAACCCACTGAGCCCTTCCCCATACTCTTTGTAATGATCATCTTCCTTGCCCATAGTCAGCAAGGCCTTGGCATAACGTCGGGCAACGGTCATGTCAATCAATGGGTTTCCACCACCTTTTTCAAATATTCCTCCACCAGACCTTGCTGGTCGGCGTAGGTCGCTTTTTCTTTAATCATGTCCGTGGCCAATTGCGTAGCCAGGCCCACGACATCCGCTCTCAGGTTTTGGGCGGCTTTTTTGGTTTCCTGCTGAATGGTGAAGGCGGCCATCTCTTTAATACGTTCCGCCACCTGGTTGGCCTTATCCAGGATCTTGGCCTTTTCCATTTCGCCTTCGGCCATATACTGCTGGACAATCTTCTCCCGCTCTTGGGCGACTTCGGCCAGGCGGGTCTCCGCCGCCTTCACGGCCGCCATGGCCTCGGCCAGCTTGGCTTCCAGGTCTTCCAGGGTCGTGGCTACATCTTGGGAGCGCTGACCAAAGAATTTTTTGGCGGGCTTGGCCACCAGCTTGATCAGGATTGCCGCGAACACCACGAAATTGACGGTGCGCCACAGGAGTTCCTGGAGCTTTTCCGGGGTAATGCCATGACCGCCGGCGGCATGTCCACCGCCATGGGCTTCCGCGGCCACGGCTACCCCCGCCAGGAGCAAACCGGCCCCCACACCGCCAAAGACCGCCAGAATTCTGCGCCAGCCGGTTCTGCGTGCGCCGCTCATGAGAGTTCCCTCCCCAGAATCTTGGTGGCCAGCAGTTGAGCAAAGGTTTTGGCCTGCGCGTCCAGGGATTTCCTGGCCTTGGCCATGTCAGCTTTGATTTTCTTTTCTACCGTGGCCCATTCCACTTCCACCTGGCGTTTGACTTCCTCCAGGAGGGTTGCTTCGGCCTGGGCCCCTTCCTGCTTTAAAGCCTCCCGGGCCCCCGCGCCCTCGCGCCGGGCCGCGGCCAGTTTCTCCTTAATCTCCTCATCCAGGCTCCGGCCCTGGTCCGCCATGAGGTTGATTTCAGCCTCCTGGGCCAGCATTTTGGCCTGGCGATCCCGCAGAGCATTGCGGATGGGGCGGAACAAAACCACGTTCAGGAGATAAACCAGGAGCAGGAAATTGATGATCTGTGCGTACAAAGTCCAGTCAATGTCAATCATTCCTGGCTGCCACCTCTTTTTTATTTACTAAAATCATTAAGTTAACAATCAAAAGGATATTGCCGGCCCTTTATGCCCATGTGTAACTTTTCACGAACCCCTTTTTAGCCTATTTTCCCGTGCCTGTCAAAATTTTTTTGCAAAAAAATGATCACCCCACGAATAAGTAGCGGCGCATGCGGATATTCAGGAGAAATCCGACCCCCAAAAGGGTGGTGATCAGGGAGGAGCCGCCGTAGCTGAACAGCGGCAGGGGGATGCCAGATTATGCTTTCAGCTTTACTGTTTTGCCAACCAGGCCAGAAAAAAGTCCCGAGGGACATCCATATCATGAAGAATTTTGCTGGTAAGCCCCCGGCCTAAATCTTCTCCCTTATGGAAAGGTACGGTAGCCGTGCGGCCGTCGGGGTGACGAAAAAAAATATGGCTGCCACGTTGTCTGCTTTTCCGGAACCCCATATCGTTTAAGAATTTCATCATTAAAGTGGGGTTGACGGTGGGCAGCCGGGTCATGCGGTGATCTCAATCTGCTGCACTGCTTCAAAGCTCATGGGCACCGGTTCTTCTTCCAGCAGGCAAAGTTCGATGACCTCCTTGATCCGGGGCAACAATTCTTCCATGGTCCTGGCCTGAGTATAACAGCTCTTCAGAGAGGGGATGGTGGCCACCAGGAGCCCATCTTCATCACTTTCAATCAACACGGTGAAGCGATGCTTCTTCATGGTAGCATCCTCGCCAGGCTTGCAGGAATATATACAACTATCTCTGATTCTGAATATACCAGCAAATCATGATAAAATCTGCCCATGAGGCAGCTTAATTTTTCCCGGTCTCTCACCATCAACCTCCAAAGAGGTAGCGGCGCATGCGGATATTCAGGAGAAATCCGACCCCCAAAAGGGTGGTGATCAGGGAGGAGCCGCCGTAGCTGAACAGCGGCAGGGGGATGCCCACCACCGGCAGAAAGCCGGTGACCATGCAGAGGTTGATGAATAATTGCCAGAAGATCAGGGCCGTCACGCCTACGGCCAGCAGGTGGCCGAAGCGCTCCTTGCAGTCCCGGGCCACGCTCAGACTCCAGAGGGCCAGGCCCATAAAGAGCAGGAGCAGCACCGCGCAGCCCACAAAACCCCATTCCTCGGCAAACACGGAAAACACGAAGTCGGTGTGCTGCTCCGGCAGAAAATAGAGCTGGCTCTGGGTGCCCTGCATAAAACCCTTCCCCCAAAAGCGGCCGGAGCCCACCGCGATCATGGACTGCAAGATGTGATAGCCGGCTCCCAGGGGGTCTTGCTCCGGGTTGAGAAAGGTCAGAACCCGCAGGCGTTGGTAATCCTTGAGGAAATGCCAGATCAGCGGGGAAAGCAACACCATGGTCAGAGTGCAGCCCATCAGGGTGCGCCAGTTCACCCCCACAAAGAGGATCATGCTGACGGCCACCAGGGCCACCAGGATTCCCGACCCCAGGTCGGGTTGCTTGATGATCAAGGCCACCGGGATCACCACCAGCACCCCGGGGATCAACAGTTCCTTGAGACGCATGGCGTCCAACCGGGGCCGCCGGCTGAAATAGGTGGCCAGCACCAGGATGATAGCGATCTTGGCCAGTTCCGCCGGCTGAAAGGAAATGGGCCCCAGGGCCAGCCAGCGCCTAGAGCCGGAGACCATCTTGCCCGCGAACATGACCACCACCAGCAAGATGATGCTGAGGATATAAAGGGGATAGCTCAACTTTTCCAGGTGCCGGTAATCGTAGACCAGGGTCACGAACATCACCCCGAGGCCCACGGCCAGCCAGTAGAGCTGTTTGATGTACAGGGGGGTCTCGCCCGCTTGGCGGCTATACCCGGCGCTGTATAAATTGACGATGCCGATGCCGACGATCATCAGCACCAGGGCCAGGAGCAGCCAGTCAAAATTTTGGACTAAGCGGCGGTCGAACATGGGTTAGTAGTCAGTTGTCAGTGGTCAGTGGTCAGTGGTCCTATTAGATATCATTAGTATTGATAAAAACTTCAACGGCTTTGCCCACCAGGCTTCCAGTGGAAAGACCCATCAACTTCTTCTGAAGTTTCAAGGCTGAATTCCAGGCTTCACGAGAGGTGCGAATATGACTTGAATCTTCCACAAAATACAGAAAGACCAAATAGGAGTCTTCTATTTGTGCTTTTTCCCTGAGAAAATAAAGATGTGCCAGCCGATTGGCATATTGGTAAAAGCCACATTTCCAATCAATACTGGGGGCTCGGCAAGTTAGCCATCGCTGGGTTTCAGCCAGGCTTGCAAAAATGGTATTTAGCGATTCTTTGTCTTTGGCTCCGCAGAAGGAGACTAATTCCGGCACATTGGCCTTTGCCTCTACTAAAATAAAAGCCTCACCGTCAGATGTTTTCCCTAAAGCATCCCATTGAGGGCCCATTTTTGGCCAGAATTTTTCTAATTTTTTGGTAAATTCTTGCAGGCCGAGATTTTCCAGAACCGCGGCGTCTCGATATTCTGCAAATTTCTCTTGTTCCAAAGGAGAAGTCCATTGAATTTCCCGGCCGGATAACGATGCGATTTCCTGCTGAATAAGTTTATTGAGGCGGCTGGGGCAGAAATTGATGATTTTCTGGACCCACTTCTGACTACCCTTGGGATTTTCTTTTAATTGTGGAACTATCATGGTTTGCGTGAACCCAATCAAAAAGCCCAACTAACTACTGGCTACTGACTACTGACTTTTGAAGTTGAGCTATGAGCGCCGGCAGGTCACCTGTCAAGATTTTCCAGAAAATGTCCATATTAATGGTATCGTAGCCATGGATCAGCCGATGGCGGAGACTGACAATCTGTGACCAGGGAATGTTGGGAGTTTGCTCTCGGGTGGCAACGGTTACTTTGCTGGCCGCCTCGCCGACAATTTCCAGGGGCCGGACCAGGGCCAGGCTGAGAACCCGGTTGGAGTCGAGGTCGACTCGAGATTTACCGTCGATTAACTCAACCGCCTCCTGGGCGCTGTCCAACATATGCCGCAAACGGACCAGGTCATCCTTCGACATACTGCACTACCGCCTCTTGTAAAACTTTATCCCGGAAATAACGGCTCAAACATTGCGGGGTATTCAGATCTACTTTGTGGCCAAGAATTTTAGACAACTCATCCGCCATGGCGAAAAATGCCAAACCAGGGATGTAGTCCGGTTCAAATTCCACCAACACATCGATATCACTGTCGTCCCGAAAATCAGCTCGAAGCGCTGACCCGAAAATCGCTAATTTCTTGATGTGGTGCTTCCGGCAAAACTCCGCGATCCTCTCCTGCGGAAGGGAAATCTGCGCCTGAGAATTCAGTAAATCTTCCTTCATAATACAACCGCTAATTTCCCTGGCCCCTGACCTCTGACCCCTAACCCCTGCTCAGGTCTCCACCCGGTGGCTCAACGACTCCCGCAAGGTCTGCTGGTCGGCGTACTTGATTTCGCCCCCCATGGGCAGGCCGTAGGCGATGCGGGTCAC
>CAYNMI010000172.1:0-5992 GCA_964398095.1 uncultured Desulfobacca sp. | reverse complement strand
CAGGGTGGTGTAATAGTGTTTGAAGGTGGATCGGTCGGTGACGTGGAGCTGGAACCCCCTGCACATTTCTCCGGCAAACTTATGAAAGGTGGGCTCAAAGCAGGCGGTGCGGAGGGTGAGGCCGGGGAGGTTGACGCCTTTCAGATCATCCAGGAGGCGCCCAGGTTCCAGAAACGGCGCCCCGAACAGTTCGAAGGGCCGGGTGGTGCCCCGTCCTTCCGAGAGATTGGTGCCCTCCAGGAGCACCTGGCCGGGATAGACGAGGGCGGCCTCCAGGGTAGGCAAATTGGGCGACGGCAGCACCCAGGGGAGACCCGTGGCGTCAAAATAGTCGCGCCGCCGCCAGCCGGCCGCAGGGATCACCGTGAGGTCGCAGCCGATAGCCTGGGTGTCGTTATAGTAGCGGGCCAACTCCCCCAGGCTGAAGCCGTGGCGCATGGGCAAGGGGTACGGCCCCACCAGGGAGGCCCACGCGGGGCGCAGCAGGTTGCCCTCCACCGCGCTCCCGCCGATGGGGTTGGGGCGGTCCAGCACCACCACCTTTTTCCCCAGGGGCGCCGCAGCCTCCATCACCTTGGCCAGGGTGGCGGCAAAGGTGTACACCCGGGTGCCCACGTCCACGAGATCCACCAGGATCACGTCCACCGCGGCCAGGGCCTCGGGCGGGGGAGTCAGGCGCGGCCCGTAGAGACTTACCACCGGCACCTGGAGGACGGGATCGACAGAATCGGCGGAGGCGATCATGTTGTCCTGTTTTTCCCCCAGGAGGCCGTGCTGCGGGCTGAACAGGATTTTAAGCCGGCCGGGAAAGGCCCGGGCCACCAGTTCCCGGGCGCTGGTCAAGTCCGGACCGACGCTGGGGGCGTGGCTCAACAGCCCCAGCCGGGCCCCGGCCACCCAGGGCGGCGGTTCCCGGAGCAAGATGGTCAAACCTGATGCTACCCCGCCCATGGCCGGCCTCCCCTGGAACCTAAAAGGAGGGCAACCGGCGCTTTGCCGGGCCCCCCTGCCCTCCTTGGTGTCGCAGATAAGGTTAAAATTCCGCCTCGTCCCGTTTGACCACCGGACGCATCATCAAGACCACATCGTGGGTCACCCCGTCCTTGCGGATAAAATAATCGTCCAGGATGCATTTCTGTTCGAAACCCTTAGCCCTGAAGGCCTTGACCACCTTCTTGTGCTCCGCCAGGATCTCCGCCTTGACCCAGGTGAGATTTTCTTGCAGGGCCAGGTTGAGCAGTTCTTCGAGCATCAACGATCCCAAACCCAGGTTCCGGAAGGACCGGCACACGAAGATGCGAATCTCGCCGATATGTTTGGCGGCATGCTTGCCCCGATGGAGGGTGGCGTCCGCAGTGATCCGGTTGTCTTCCAGGTCCACCGCCACCAGGGGCAAGACCTTGCGGTAATTGATCTGATCAACCCAGGCATTGACCAGCTTCAGGTCCTTGACGTCCTGTTTCAGGAATCGGGTATCCTCCTCCGGGGCCTCCTGGAACATCTTGATCAACGTCTCCCGGTCCTGTTCGTTGAGGAACCGAAACATCACCCGTTTGCCGTTCTTCAGGGTGGCGAACTTGCGGTAAGCGACGTAATTGATCATTGCAGACCTCAAAAAGGAATTTCAGCAAAACCCTAATGCATGATACCCCCTCCCTGAGATTTGTCAAGGCGACGGGGGCTATGGGCCGCAAGACGGATCGCCGAAGCGGCGAGGGTTCCCCGGCCCTATTTCCCCGAGCCTCCCAAGAGGGGCTTTCTCATTTTATAACAGTTTTTAAATAAAAACTAGTTACTTAGCGATTTTCACCCGGAATTATTTTCCCTCCCTATGAAAAACCGCGAAAAACCCAGAACGCGGGAGATACTTGAAAAACCTGGGACCCGTCTCCGGGCCTTGCGGGGCTCCTAACCCCGTCTTTTTGACATTGTAACTCATTGGATTTATTGGTCTATATCCTAAGTTAGCCAAAGCCGCGCCATTGTTGCATTCTGTAACATATTCCTAACCTTTTCTTAATCTAGACTCCTAAAATGCATTCCGGTCTAGCCCCCTTTGACCCGAATGCCGGTCGCGGTTAATATCCCTTTCACACGCCGCGCCTAACCAAGGGGGAATATGGAAGCCATCTGGCAGACCGCCAAAGAGATTATCAAGAACCACCTCCCTGAAGCCACCTACGATCTGTGGATCGAGCCCTTGCAGTCAGAGTCCGGGCCCGGCGGTGAGTTGGTGTTGTCCTGTCCCAATCCTTTTGCCCTCCGGTGGATCCAGGCCAACTATCTCAAGAACATACGCCAGGTTTTGGAAACCGCCTTAAACCGCAGCCTGCCGGTGCATCTGAAGTTGCTCACTGCCCCGGGGCGGCTCCCGGCCCCGCCGGCGGCGAGCCAACCCTCCTTACCCTTGGTCGCGCCCAAGACCGGCCGGCGCTTCAACCGGGCCTTCACCTTTGACCAATTCGTGGTCGGGGCCTCCAACCGCCTGGCTTATCAGGCCTCCCGGGCCCTGGCGCACAATGATACCTTTTATAACCGCATCCTGTTCCTCACCTCCGGACCCGGGTTGGGGAAAAGCCACCTGTCCCAGGCGGTGGGCAATTTCGTCACCACGTCGGGGCTGGGAAATCAGGTACTTTATATCACTGCGGAAAATTTCGCCAATGAGATGGTCCAGGCCCTCAAGAACGGCCGGATGTCCACTTTTAAAGAGCGCTTTCGGCAGGACTGCGACGTCTTGCTTTTGGAAGAGGTGCAGTTTCTAAGCGGCAAAGAGAAGATCCAGGCGGAAGTCTGCTATACCCTGGATACCCTCATGGGTCAGAATAAGCGGCTGGTGTTTACCAGTTGTTATCTGCCGGGGGAGATCGGCCACCTCTCCCAGGAACTGCGCTCCCGGCTCACCGGCGGTCTCATCACCCCTATCGGACCGCCGGACTTCCCCACCCGGGTCGATATCCTGAAAAACAAAACCAAGCGCCGACAAGTCCAGGTCTCCGTGAAGATTTTGGAGTACCTGGCCGAATTCGTCGACGAGGACGTGCGCCGCCTGGAGAGTGCCCTGGATTGTTTGGTGGCCCGGTCGACCCTGCTCAACGAACCTTTGAGCCTGCGCCTGGCCCAGGAGGTGCTTCAGGATTTGAAGGCCGTGGAGACCCGGTTGAACATCCCGGATATTCAAAAGATCGTCAGCGATTATTATGGGGTGAGCCTGCCGGAGTTGCTGGGGCGGTCGCGGCAGAAGCGCCTGGTGCGGGCCCGGCAGATGGCCCTCTATTTCTGCCGCATCTACACGGAAAAAACCATGATGGAGTTGGGGCGCCTGTTCCAGCGGTCCCATGCCTCCGTGGTGCACGCCTTGCAAACCCTGGAGCGCCACCGCCAGACCCAACCCCGGGTGGCCCAGGAATTACAATTGTTGGAGGAGAAGCTGGCTCAAGCCAAGGTCAGGACGGGGACGACGAGAGCACCATATCTTCGCACCGATGCTTGATCACCCGGCCTTCGATGATGAACACGATGTCTTCCGCAATATTGGTGGCCAGGTCGGCGATACGTTCGAGATTCCGCACGATGATAATGAAGTGATGCAGCCGGGTCACCCAGCGGGATTCTTTGATCATGCAGTCCAGAATCTTCTGGATATATTCATCGTCCAGGATATCCACTTCCACGTCCCGCTGGCAGACCTGGATGGCCAGCTTGGGGTCCTGGTTGACAAACGCATCAATACTGGTGCGGACCATCCCTAAGGCCATATCCGCCATGACCTTGATATCAAAGGGGAGTGCCAGGGCCGGGCTGCTGTTCAGTTCCAGGGCCCTTTCGGCGACGTTGACCGCCTGATCGCCGATGCGCTCCAATTCCGTGGCGATCCGCATTGCCGCCACGGTCAGGCGCAGGTCGGTGGCCACGGGCTGGCGCAAGGCCAACAGTTTAAAAGCCTGTTCTTCGATAGCCAGTTCCATGCGGTTGAGGGTGATGTCATCGGTGATCACATCCCGGGCCAGGTCGGAGTCCCGGTGCGTGACCGATAACAGGCTCTTGCCCACCGCGGTCTCGGCCAGCGCCGCCATCCGGAGCAGATCCTGCTTCAGATCTTCCAATTCCTGCTCGAAGTGCCTCGATAATTCCACCGGCGGGGTCATAATCGCCCCCTTTCTCTTAATTACTCGTAGAAATTTTATTACAAATCATCTAAAAGATAAAGAATCCTTGTGCACTTTCGATGATTATTGCCCTATTTTTCTTTAGGATGACTTATGAAACTGGCCGTATTGGGACCGGGGGCTTTGGGATGTCTCCTGGCCGCCCTCTTTTGGGAAGCCGGCGTCGAGGTCTCCCTGGTGGATTACCGCCCGGAGCGCGCGGCCCGGTTACGCCGGCAGGGCCTCCAGGTGCACAGTCTGGAAGGCGGGCCTCGGGTCGTCCGGGTTCCCATTGGCCTGGCGGCGGAGGTCGGGGCCTGCGATCTGACCATCATGGCGGTCAAAGCCTATCAGACGGCAGCCGCGGCCCGGGGGCTGCCGGTCCTCATGTCTCAGGGGGGCCTGGCCCTCACCCTGCAAAACGGCTTGGGCAACCTGGAGGCCATGGCCCGGAGCGCGGGGCCGGAACGTTTGCTGGCGGGGGTGGGCCTCCTGGGGGTGACCCGCCAGGACGAGGGCCGGGTTATCTATGCCGGCCGCGGGGCTATTTTTATTGGGGTGCCGCCGGGGTCCCAGGTGTCCCGGAGTGAAGCGGCGGCCGTGGTGGACCTCTTCCGGAGCGCCGGACTGGAGTGCCAACCCCGGGAGGACATTGAGGCCGTCTTGTGGGAAAAACTGGTCATCAACGTGGGCATCAACCCCCTCACGGCGCTGTTGCGCGTTCCCAACGGCGCCTTGCTGAAGCTGCCCCAGGCCTGGGAAGTGGCGGTGGCCGCAGCCCAAGAAGCCCAAGCGGTGGCCCGGGCCGCGGGGCTTAACCTTACCGGCGACCCCGCCGCCCGCCTCCGTCAGGTCTGCACCCATACGGCCGCCAACCACTCTTCCATGCTCCAGGATATCCTGGCCGGGCGGCCCACGGAAATCGAGGCCTTGAACGCCCAGGTGGCCGCCCGGGGGCGGGTCCTGGGCCTGCCCACCCCGGTCAACGACCTGCTCACTCGCCTCCTCCAGGCCGCAACCCAGTCCGCCCCCCTGCGGGTCTCCTAGCCATCCGGGAAGGCCGGGTTACCTCGTTCTTCCCTTTGACAGGGAGCGCCTGAGTCTGATAAATAAAGTCTGCGGGCCGGGGCGTCGCCATACCAGATGATTAACCCAACCGGGGCCACGGCGGGCTAAAAGGGGAAGGTAGATGCGAAGAATCATAGCCGTTGAGCCCGGCGAATGGATTATCCTTCCCTGTATCCTGGAGACTGAGTCTTCTTACTACCGGATTGACGTGTACCCGGACGGCCGCGTAGAGGCCAGCGACGACGAGCGCTTCGACAAGAGCGATTTTTACGGCCCCGACTACAAACGCTTCGCGGCGATCTATAATTGCCAGAACGATTACATGATGTTCTTGCGACGGCCTATACCCCTGACCCCAGAGGGGAACCTGCCGGTGGCGGCGGTGAAACGCCTTGCCCTTATGGCGGCAAAAGCCCTGTTACTGGAAGGCTAACCGCCTTGGATCTACCGTTTCCGGCGGCCCGGTGGCGAGGCGGTCCCCAGGGGCCCACCGGGATTATAGTGGAACTGCGTGGGCCGACGCCTTGCCGCCGATGCATCTCTCAGCTATAAAATTTCCTTTAAAAGAAGCTAACTTTTTCCGCCCCAAAAACTTTTTTTGATTACTCTGCACCTGGCGGCGTCCTGATCTCAGGGTATTGAGGCAAACCCAGGAAATCTATATTTTTAGAGCATTTGCTAAAAATTTCTTCCTGTTATGCCAGTCCCTCCCAGCGGGGGGAGAGGGTCAAAGTGAGGGGGGATAAGAAAAAACTCTTGGCATCGAACATGAGGAG
>CAYNMI010000171.1:0-5995 GCA_964398095.1 uncultured Desulfobacca sp. | reverse complement strand
TGGTGGCCACGGACCGCATCTCCGCCTTCGACGTGGTGATGGCCGAGCCCATCCCCGATAAAGGCCGCATCCTCACCCAGTTGTCCGCCTTCTGGTTCCGGCACCTGGCGGACCTGACCCCCAACCACCTGCTGAGCCTGGCGCCGGAGGAATTCCCCCCGGCCTGCCGGCCCTTCCGGGACCTTTTGCAGGGCCGCACCATGCTGGTGCGCAAGTGCCAGCCCCTCCCGGTGGAGTGTATCGTCCGGGGTTTCCTGTCCGGTTCCGGCTGGGCCGAGTATCGGCAAACCGGCGCCATCGGCGGGCTGCCCCTGCCGGCCGGGCTGGTGGAGTCCCAGAAGCTGCCGGAGCCCATTTTCACCCCCTCCACCAAGGCGGAACTGGGCACTCACGATGAAAACATCTCCTTCGCGGCCATGGCGGACCGGATCGGGGCGGAGCTGGCGGCCAGGGTCCGGGACCTGAGCCTGGCCATCTACCGCCGGGCCCTGACCTGGGCTGAACCCCGGGGCATCATCATTGCCGACACCAAGTTCGAGTTCGGCCTGGCCGGCGGCGAACTGGTGCTCATCGACGAGGTTCTGACTCCCGATTCATCCCGGTTCTGGCCCCAGGAGGACTATCGGCCCGGGGGTCCCCAAAAGAGTTACGACAAGCAGTACCTCCGGGATTACCTGGAATCACTGGGCTGGAACAAGCAACCCCCGCCGCCGCCGCTGCCCGCCGACGTCATCGCCAATACCCGGGCCCGGTACCTCCAGGCGCTAGAGACCCTCACCGGCACCGCGCTGAGGTAGGGCCGCGCCCGCAGGCTGGAGACGCCGCCGGCAATAAGGTGATCGATGTCCTCACAATCATTAAAGCCGTCTACCCGCTATATCTTCAAGGGCCTCTTGTTGGGCGCCGCCATCGGGGTCATCGCCGGGCATCCCCTGTTCATGTTGGTCCAGCACCTCCATGAGCATTTCGGCCACCATGGCCCCCTGAAGGTGACCCAGGCGATCCTGCGCAGCTTTTCCGTGGACGCCTGGCCCCTGAGTCTGTTCTTCGCCCTCACCGGCGGGGTCGTGGGCGCGGTCATGGGCCGGCTGTACCATCGCCTGGAGGCCCACCGCCACAGCTACCAGGCGCGGCTCCGGGCCCTGGCTGCGGAAATCTCCCTGACGGAGGAACGGGAACGCCGTCGCCTGGCCACCGAACTCCACGAGCAGGTGGGGCAAATCCTGGCCGTCGCCCAGATCAAGCTGGGCACCTTGGCGGAGGAGGTCAAAACCCCTCCGGGCCTGGCCGCCTTAAAAGCCGCCCGGGAGCATGTGGAGACCTCCATCGGGTATATCCGCTCCCTGACCGGCGAACTCAGCCCCCCGGCGCTCTACGATTTGGGTTTTGCCCCGGCGGTGGTCTGGCTGGCCCGGCAGATTCGGGACCGGTATGGCATCGACGTGGAGCTGCAGCAGCACCCGATTCCCTGGCCCCCCTGCGATGACCGGCAGATTCTCTTATTCGTTATGGTGCGGGACTTGCTGACCTATGTGGCCCGGCAGGCCCAGGCCCATCGGATCAAGATCCACATGCAGCCGGAAGGGGACAACCTGCGGCTCCAAGTGGAGCATGATGGCGTGGGGGTCGGCGAGTCCGGCGGTGACCCTCCCGGGTTTGCCCTGTTCAGTATCCGGGAGCGCCTGGATCGGATCAGCGGCACCGTGGAGGTGCAATCCTCCCCGGGCCAGGATACGGTGATTATCCTGAGAGTGCCGCTATGTGAGGATATGTCGTTGGCCTGAGGGGCGCAACAGGGATGATGTGAGCAAGGGGCGGCCGGCGCAGCCGCCCCTTTCGCTTTCCGGCCGGCGCCTACCAGCCGCTGCCGCCCCCGCCGCCCCCGCCGCCGCCGGAGAAGCCGCCCCCGCCGCTCCCCGAGGACGAGCCCGGCGCGGTGGATGACGACGAGATGGCCCCCGCGAAGGCGCCCCCCAGGCTGTCCGCGAACCGGGAAGTGTGGAAGCCGTCCCAGGAACTGCCGGAATACCAGATGGGGGTGTAGGGTTGGGTCTCGGTCCCGGCCCGGGCCAGCTCCTCGGCGAACTGCTCGCTCCAGGCGTTTTCCACGTCCAGGGCCAGGGCGTAGGGCAGATATTTCTCGAAGAGCGCCGGCGTCTTTTCCGGCGGATTGAGGAGATTGAGGCGGTCTTTTTCCGCCACCGACAGGTAGAGCTTGAAGCCCTCGATCTGGTCCATGATCTTGCGGCCCGACAGGGTGGGGGCCTTGAGCAAGTGATAGAACAGGGCGTCCAGGAAGCCCATGGCGGCCAGGGTCGCGGTCGCGGGGATGGACAGGGCCGTGCTTAACATGACCGCCCCAAAGATCTCTCCGACCAAAAAGGGCAGGGCGAACAGGGTGGTGACCAGGGCCCCCCCCAGTCTTCCCAGCCCCCCGCCCCGGACCGCCTGCCATTTCTTATAGACCGTGACCACCAGGGCATAGCAGGCCGCGGTCCATATGGTGAGCCACAGGGCCCCAAAGCCCGCCGCTGCTTTATCCCGGGCCGCGAAGACGACCAGGGCCACCCCCAGGAGGGTAATGGCGAGGCCCACCCCCAGGTAGCCCGAGTTGGTGGCGAAGTAGATCTTTTCGAGTTCCGTTTTGAGGTTTTTCTTCAAGGCGTCGATGGCGCCTTTGATCTTGGTGTGGTTGGTGTTTTCTAATTTAACCGACCCGCCCCGGGGCAAGAGTTGCGCGGCGATGACCTGTTCCCCCCGGGACAGGGCGCCGGGCGCGGCGTCCCGGGAGACCAGGGTGTAATCGCCGTCGTCCTCCTGGATCAGCACCGCGCCCTTCACCGCCAGGTCCACCACCGCGGCGGCAAAGGCCTTGTCATCAAACCCCATGCGGCTGAGGAACCTCACGGCCGCGGGTGAAAACCCGGCGGGCGGGGTGTACAGAGGGATGATGGTGCCCTTGGCCGGGTCCCGGCCCACCCGGAACCAGGCCCAGAGATAGAACCCCAGGAGCACGGCCAGCCAGATGAGGCCGATGACCACCGCCACGTTGTCCCGGAGCACATAGCCCATCCGCTCCTGGCTGGTGGGCTCGTGCACCACCCCCTTGGGCCAGGCCACCGCCACGGTCAGGCCCTCTTTAGGGGCCAACCCCCGGGTGGTGGTAAACACGATGTCGTGGTCCCCGGTTTTGACGGTGAAATCGTGGCCCCGGGCCCCTTGATAGCCGGTATAGGCGGCAGAGCGCAGGATTTTGGCCCCGGGGGGCAGTTCGATCACCGCCTCGGCCCGGTCGATGGGGAAGGTCCAGCCGTTGCCGGTGACGTTCCAGTAAAGCTCGTCAAAATCCTTGAAAAATCCCAGCTCCCGGTCGACCCGGTACCTGATGGTGTAGGTATAGACCCCGGGCCGGAGGAACACGTCTTTCTTGCCGATGTAGATCTTGACCCCGTTGGCGGCCCGCCGGATATGGTAGGGCTCGGGCCGGCCGTCCTTTAAGACCTCCTCCACCGCAAAGCCCACCGTGACGGTGTTCCCCAGCCGGTCCCGGTAGATGGTGGGAAAATCCCGAATGATGCCCCGCCTGATCTCCCGGCCGGTGGCCCTGACCGTGATGTCCTCGGTAACGGTCAGGGAGGAATCGGCATGGACCGCGATGAGACTCTTAAAATCGAGAATGCGCTCGGATTGGGCCGCGGCGGGGCCGACCCCGGCCAAAAGGCCCAGGAGCGCGGCGGCCATCAGGAGCGGCAGTAAGGCGCGGCATTTCATATTTGGGTCACCGTTTGCTTTATTAATAAGAGGGTTAGCCCGCCTGTGAAAAAACACCCTGTTTTTTTACGGCTATTCTACTTAATTATATATTTCAATATGTTGTCATGTATTTTGAAAAATCCATGAATAAAGTGGGTTAGAGGGATTGCGTCTTTTTCCCCTCTCCCCCAATGGGGGGGTTAGGGTGAGGGGGAAATAATCTCTCGACCCCCTCCGGTTCAGGGAAAAGCAACCTTGGGCACGGCCCGGTCGGCGGCGGCTTCGATCTCAAAGTATTCCACCGGGGTGAAGTGGAAGGTGGAGGCCACCAGGTTGCTGGGAAAGGACTGGATCAGGATGTTGAAGTTCCGGGCGGCGCCGTTGTAATAGCGCCGGGACATCTGAATCTGGTCCTCGATGTCGGCCAGGGATTTTTGCAGCTCCAGAAAATTCTGGCTGGCCTTTAAATCCGGATAGTTTTCGGCCACCGCGAAGAGGTTCGCCAACGCCGCGCCCAGGGCCCCTTCCGCCTTGGCCTTGTCGCCCACCCCCTGGGCCGCCTGGCTCTTGGACCGAAGCTCCGTCACTTGGTCCAGGACGCCCCGCTCGTGGCCCATATAACCCTTCACCGCCTCGATCAGGTTGGGGATGAGGTCGGCCCGGCGCTTGAGCTGCACGTCAATGCCGCTCCAGCCCTCGGCCACGAAATTCTTATTGGTCACCAGCCGGTTGTAAATCACCACCGCCCCCAACAGCAGGACGACCACCATGCCCAGGATAATGTAGAGTCCGGTCATTAAAACCCCTTTGGCTTCTTTTAGTGGCACAGGCGTCTCGCCTGTGTTTATCGATGAGCATTGCACGCCTTTATTTCATGGCTCGCAATGCACACCCTCCATTAATGAATCGAGATGATTTAATTCATTAGCGGTTCTACTCGATCTCAGCCACCGCCTGCTCAAATGGAATCGCTTCGTCGCCCGCAGCTTTGGCGGCATCATAGGCGCGAATGGATTCCAACTCTTCCAGGTCTTCCAAGAGCTTGCGATAATCGGCTATATCCAGAACCACGCCGATAGGGTTCCCCTGGTCATCTATGACATAATTTTCTTTGAATTTGGCCATTGCTGCCTCCAAAAATCCCAAAGATAGTGTCGGGATTCTTTGCAGCGTAACCGTGTGGTGGGCGGTGCCCACCCTACATTTCAGGGCGACCGGCGGGTCGCCCCTACTTACGGGATTGGGGGAGGGGGTGTGGGGGTTTTTCGTAAGAGTGTAAGGGCGTCCGCCCTTAGCCCCCTCCCCCACATCATTTCTCTTCTTTCCCCCTCCTCTACCCCTTCGCCTTCTTGGCCACCACCTCGTAGGCCATCTCCAGGGCCGCGGGGAGTTTGTCCTTATCCGGGCCGCCGGCCTGGGCCATGTCAGTTGGCAAATTAAAGCAATTTTAACAGGTCCTCTTTTGACAAGCCACATTGCTTCAAAATAGCCAGGAGCGTTCCACGGGAAAGTTCATCGTGCAGCGGCACTACGGTTCGGTAAGGGCCGTTCTCCAAGCTTATATGGCTGCCTCTTTGGCGGACGAAGCGAAACCCGCCTTTCTTGAGGGCCTTAATCAAATCATCGCCGGATAAACCTGGGATTTTAGCCACCCACGGCCACCTCAAAGGGATACAACATCATTTCCCCGGTGCTTTTGGGCAGATCATCGTCCCCGAAGCTTTCCAGGTACAGTTCCACCGCTTCCTTAAGGTTGGTTTGGGCCTCTTCGATGGTTTTCCCCTGGCTCACTACCCCCAACTCAACGCAGTAAGCCACATACCAGTGTTCTTCTCGGGTGATGACCGCAGTAAATTTTTTCGTCATGAGGCACCTGGTGTTTTCCCCTCGTTCCCAAGTTGCAATTGGGAACGAGCCTGTGATGGGCATTGCGCCCTCTACATTACCTCTACCCCTTCGCCTTCTTGGCCACTACCTCGTACGCCATCTCCAGGGCCGCCGGGAGTTTGTCTTTATCCGGGCCGCCTGCCTGGGCCATGTCGGGGCGGCCGCCGCCGCTGCCGCCCACCACCGGGGCGATGGCCTTGATGATCTCCCCGGCGGGGAAGCGTTTGTTCAGGTCTTTGGAGACCAGGGCGATGAGCATGGCCTTATTGGCGGCCGCCGCGCCCAGGACCACGATGCCGCTTTTCAGCTTATCCTGGAATTTTACCGCAAAATCCCGCAGGGTTTTAGGGTCGGC
>CAYNMI010000170.1:0-5998 GCA_964398095.1 uncultured Desulfobacca sp. | reverse complement strand
AGGCTGTTATCGGTAGTCGCCATTATACGCAAGTCGCCGGGGTCTGGCAACCGGCCGCCCGGTCCAGCCGTTATGCCTGGCCATCGGAGCCTTCCCCGGCAAAAGATTCCACCAGGTTCTGGAGGGTGAGGGACTGCCAGTCAGCAGGGGAGGGGGTTTCGGCCAGGGGTTTCAGGAGCTTGAGCAGCCGGGGTTCGGCGGCCAGGGCCGAGTCCAGGGCGGCGCCCCGGGACTCCCGGAGGCAATCCAGCACTTCCTTAACCGTGACCTGATCCAGGGGCAGGTTCGGCATGAAGCGGCGGGAGGCTGAGGCCCGGGCGGGGACAATCTCCACCACCAGGTTGCAGTTCTGGAGAGCCTGGGTGACGCGATGGACCAGGTTGTTGCCCTGGGGGAGCATCCGGCTCAATTCGGCCCGGGACATGGGGGGCTGGCGCTGCCAGAACCTGGCGCCGATGCTCACCAGGGCGGCCAGGCAGAGATATTCATCCACCGGTTCCAGGGGGGGGGAGGGCCGGCGGTATTGCCGGGTGAGCCAGTCGAGATTCTGATGGGCGTAGGCGATTTCGGTGCCGAAAAGCAGGATAAGCCAGCACCAGAAGAGCCAGACGAAGAGGAAGAGCAGATTATACAAGGCCCCATAAATGGCGTTGTAATATGTGGCTCCCCCCTGAATAGCGGTGAAAATCCCCTGGGCCACCTGCCAGACGGTGCCGCCCACCACGCCGCCCAGGACCGCGGACCAGACGTTCACCCGGGTGTTGGGCATGGCCAGGTAGATGAAGATAAAGGCGAACCATAAGAGGCCCAGGGAGACCAGCCAGCGGGTGGCGACAAAGAAAATGGCCGGCATGATGCCGGACAGGAGCGAGGCGACGTGTTTGAGACCCCAGAAAGAGGTGGAAAACGACAGGGCCACGGCCATGATGATGGGAAAGATGAGAAAGATGGTGAGGTAATCGCTGACCTTGCGGTTCCAGGAGCGGGTCCTGGACACCTGCCAGGTATGGTTGAAGGCCTTCTCCACGTTGGTCATGACGATCACCAAGTCCAGGAGGAGGGCCACCACCCCAAAGACGCCCAGGGAAGTCACGTGGGTGGATTCGATGTATTGCAGGATCTGGGTGGCGAACTGCCGGGAGCCGGGGGCCAGATTCTCCAGGGTGTAGGTGGCCAGGAGGCGGGGGACGCCGATGGCCTGCAAGATGGCGAAGAGCAGGGCGAAGAGGGGAATGAAGCCCAGGATGGTGGCATAGGCCAGGGAAGAAGAGCGCACCAGGGCCTGGTTGCGCATGAGGCCGCGGGCGGCGAGGACCAGGACCCGGAGGCACTTGAGGACAAACAGCTTGCCAGGCCCGCAGTCCTTATCCTGCCAGAGGCGGCGCCGGAAAAAGTCCTGCTGATCGGTGATAAAGTGGTTCAAGGGTTAGCCTCGCATCATGGCCGGGAATGGGTCAGGGAGAAGACCGCGGGGTCATTTTCTTTGATTTCCACGGTTATGGCCCTGGCGGTATTTTTACCGAACTCGCGAAAATCGGCAACCAGGAGATAGTTGAGCACCGTCCGGAGGTCCGAGGAGACGCCCACGCTGCGGGCTTCCCCGACCCAGACGGGGCGGGACACCTTGCTGGTGCGGTAGGCGGGCCCCTCCACCACCTTAAGGAGGAGCCAGCGGTCATAGAGATTGGCGCGGTCGGCCGCGTAGGCGCCCCAAGGTATCCCGATGGCAAAGGCCGGACCGCCCCAGCCACACCCCGCGCCCCAACCGATACCGCCGTAATAATCCGGGGTGACCACGGTGACGCTCCGGGGCTCCCCCAGGCCGTAGCTGAAAAACAGGTAATAATCGGCTTTAGCGAAGGTAGTGACGGGATAGCCGTGCGATGCCAACAACTGATTGATTTTCCCTTTAATTTCCTGTGCCAGCAAGGGATTTTTGGCGTCCTGATTGTCCATCACAAAAAAGGTGGCCCCCGGGGCGATCTGCCGGGTCGCCTTGGGGTCGTTATAGCCGTTGACCTTGATATGGTACAGGGCGCCGCAGCCCAAGAGAGAGCAGCCGATAAACCCGCAAACCAGGAATCTGATTACCGTTTGTATTGAGGGCCTGGACATCACCGATGCTTTAGGGCCGCGGGGCCCGGCAAAAGGTTAGGGGGTGTATAGCCGCGCCAGCAGTGCCTCCAGCCGCGCTTTGATCTCCGGGAGGGGCGGCAGGGCCGGCACCGGCGGCAGTTGCGCGTCGGTCAATTTCTGGCGCTTGAAGCGCATGCGGGTGGAGAGTTCCTCCCGCTCCGGGGCGAAGAGGCCGCCGGACATGGATTCATCCCGGCTGCCGTCCATGGCCTCGAGCTGGGCGGCAATCAGGCCGAAATCATAAGACAGATTGAATTTGTTGATGTCTTCGTTGAGAAGTTTCAGGTGCGTCTGGATCTTGGTGTAGGCCTCGTGAAGTTTGACGCTCTCCTGCTGGAGGCGCGCGTACAGGTCGTAGATCAGGTTGCGAAAGCGGCGGTAGGCCGTGAGGCCGCGGCTCCGGGTATCCTGGAGGAGGTCCTGGCGGTCCCGGGCCGAAAGATTGCAGTACTCCGGGTAAAACGGCAAATCCTGGACGGCCAGCAGCTCCATCATCAGGGCGCAGGCATTTTCGGAGCCCAAGGCCTGGTAGAGGGCCAGGAAGCGTTGGCGCAAGCCGGCCAGGTCTTCGGTATAGGCCGCCAGCTCCTGGTGCAGCACCTCCGTGTCTTCTTCCAGATACACGCGGTCGGCGAAATAATTGTCGACGATTTCTTTCTTGATGTGGACTTTTAAGGCATCCAAGGCCCTATCGACTTCGTCCATGTCGGCTCCCGTTTGCCCCGGACCCGGAGGTTGAGAGACGGCCCACCGGGATTGGGCCGCTTAGGCCTCGGAATTCGGCTCGGGGGGCGGCGCTGGTCCCGCCTCGCCCAGGCCCAGATCGTTGAAAGAGAATTCCACTTCCCGGCGGTCCTCCATCTCCAGGGTAATAGTCTCCCGGATGAAATTGTAGCGGATGATTTTGCCTTCGCCCTCGGGGGATTGGAGGCGTTTCCCTATCTTGGGCAAGGCCCGGCGGAGCTCCTGGTAG
The DNA here is from genome assembly GCA_964398095.1 of uncultured Desulfobacca sp. Lineage (GTDB taxonomy): Bacteria > Desulfobacterota > Desulfobaccia > Desulfobaccales > 0-14-0-80-60-11 > 0-14-0-80-60-11. The sequence continues at coordinate 2,889 of CAYNMI010000170.1, read as the reverse complement.
GAGGAGTATTCATAGGTGAGGCAACACATGAGGCGGCCGCAGATCCCGGAGATTTTATTGGGGTTGAGGCTGAGTTGCTGTTCTTTGGCCATGCGGACGCTCACGGGCTCGAAATCCCGGAGAAAAGAGGCGCAGCAGAGGCCACGGCCGCAGATGCCCAGGCCGCCCACCATTTTGGCGCGGTGGCGCACCCCGATCTGCCGTAGTTCGATGCGGGTGCGGAACTCCTGGACCAGGTCTTTGACCAGTTCCCGGAAGTCAACCCGGCCGGGGGCGGTGAAATAGAAGATGATCTTGGAGGCGTCGAAGAGACATTCTATCTGCACCAGATAGATGGGCAGCCGATGGAAGTCCACCCGGCCCTGGCAAAAATCCAGGGCGCGCTGTTCCAGGAGCCGGTTTTTTTCTTCCTGGGCCAGGTCTTCGGGGGTGGCCAGGCGCACCAGGGTTTTTATCTGGCGGGAGACCTGGAGATCGACATCTTGATAGACGCCCATCACCTTGCCCAGCATCAGGCCGGTTTCATTTTCCACCACCACCCGGTCGGCGGGTTTGAGGACGAACGGCCCCGGGTCCACCAAGCAGCAGTGCTGCGCCGGGCCGAGACATATCTTAACGAGGGTCATGGGGGTTCCCTTGGCGCTGCAAACGCAATCCCAGAATATCCAGGGTTAATTCCGGGTTAAGGTTGGCCTGGAGTTGACGCTGGGCCATTCCCAGGGCGGTTAAGTTGGCGAACCAGGCGGCCGGACGACCGGCGGCCCGTGCCTGTTCCAGGGCCGGGAGGAGATCCTGATGGGCCAAGAGTCCGGGGGGCGCGTGAAAATGGGAGAGCAGGAGGTCGCGGTACCAGAGTTGCGCCAGCAGGAGGAAGTTGGTCAGGTCGGTGCGATTCTTGGTGAGGCGCTGGGCCCAGGCCATGGCCGCGCCGGCGGAGCCCCGGGCCAGGAGGGCCAGGTCGGCCAGGACCTGGTCCCGCTGCCGCACCAGTTCATCCGGGTCCAGGGCCAGGGCCCGGCCCAGGGAGCCGCCGCTCAAGGCTGCCACCAGGGCGGCCCGGGATCGGGGCAGGCTGCGGCGCTGCTCCAGTTCCCGGATGATGAGGCCCGGGGGCAGCGGCGCAAAGGCCAGCTTGTGGCACCGGGAGACGATGGTGGGCAGGAGGCCGGCTTCCCCCCGGGCGGTGAGGATCAGCAGGTGTTGGGGGGGCGGCTCCTCCAGGGTTTTGAGCAGGGCGTTGGCCGCGGCGTCACTGATGGCGGTCAAGGCTTCGGCGGGATTAATCAACACCACCCGCCAGCCGCCGCCCAGGGGCGGATAATCCGTCAGGCGGCGCAGTTCCCGGATCACCTCGATCTTGATCTGGGTCTTGCCCTCTTCCGGGGTAATCACCAGAAAGTCGGGATGGGCGCCGGCGGCCAGGCGCCGGCAGGAGGGGCAGGCGCCGCAGGCGTCGCCAGCCGCGGCGGGCTGGGTGCAGTTCAGGGCCGCGGCCAGGGCCCGGGCGGTGGTGGCCTTGCCCACGCCGTCAGGCCCCAGGAAGAGATAGGCATGGGACAACCGGCCGGCCAGCATGGCGGACTTGAGATGCGACACGATCCAGTCCTGGCCGAGGATGTCCCGGAAATGCCGGAGGCCGGGGTCGGGGGGGGGCGCGGCGGAGGTTGTCTGATCGTTCTGGTTAGTTGCCATATATGCAGTTCTTATTAGAATATAACCATTTTTCTAAATCCCCCTAAATCCCCCTTTAAAAAAGGGGGACTTAAAAAATTGTGTCTTTAACCTCCCTGAAAAGGGGAGGGAGGGGATTTTATCTGCCGAGCCTTATCCAGTTCCCGTGCGTATTTCGCACCGTTAATCTCAAGCTGCGAATTATATTGGCGCGTAAGACGCGCCCTACAACTGCTTACTGCTCACTGCTTACTCCCCTACTCCCATTCAATGGTGCTGGGGGGTTTGGAGGAAATATCCAGCACCACGCGGTTGACCCGTTTGACTTCGTTGATGATGCGGTTGGCCAGCCGGCCCAGAAACTCATGGGGCAGGCGGCTCCAGTCCGCGGTCATGGCGTCGATGGAATCCACGATGCGGAGCGCAATGACGTGCTCATAGGTGCGTTCATCGCCCATCACCCCCACGGTGCGGATGGGCAAAAGGACCGCAAAGGCCTGCCAGACCCGGCGATAGAAATCGGAGGCCAGCATCTCCTCCTGGACGATGGCGTCGGCCTCCCTGAGGATCGCCAGTTTGTCCGCGGTGACATCGCCCAGGATGCGGATGGCCAGGCCGGGGCCGGGAAAGGGGTGGCGCCAGACCAGGGACTCCGGCAGGCCCAACTCGGCGCCCACTTCCCGCACCTCGTCTTTGAAGAGCTCGCGTAAGGGCTCCAGGAGCTTCAAGGGCATGACCGTGGGCAGCCCCCCCACGTTGTGGTGGGTCTTGATGGTGGCCGAGGGTCCCTTGAAGGAGACGCTTTCGATGACGTCGGGATAGAGGGTGCCCTGGGCCAGGTATTTGACCCCGCCCAGCTTCTTGGCTTCCGCGGCGAAGATGCGGATGAACTCGTGGCCGATGCGGCGGCGCTTTTCCTCGGGGTCGGTGACGCCCTGAAGCTGCGCCAAAAAGTCCACGGTGGCGTCCACGTAAATCAGGTTCAGGTGATGATGCTCCCGAAAGAGGTGAAAGACCTCCTCGGCTTCACCCTTGCGCAGCAGGCCGTTGTTGACGAAAACGCAGCTCAGGCGGTCGCCGATGGCCCGGTGCATGAGCACCGCGGTGACCGAGGAGTCCACGCCGCCGGACAGGGCGCAGATCACCTTGTCATCTCCCACCTGCCGGCGGAGGCCGGCGGTGGCCGCCTCGATAAAGGAGGCCATGGTCCACAGGGGC
>CAYNMI010000169.1:0-6015 GCA_964398095.1 uncultured Desulfobacca sp. | reverse complement strand
GGGGGTAAAGGGCACCAGGTCCATGCCGCATATGGGGCATTTCCCGGGGTGGGTCTCCACGACTTGCGGATGCATGGGGCAGTGATAATACTGCACCTTGGGCTTGGGCTTGGGAGCCTGGCTGGCGGCCACCGGAGGCCGCGGCTGGCCCGGGGTCCCGGTGGGGTAGACCGGCACCAGTTCATTGCCCTCCGGGTCCCGGCCCGGCGAATCTTTGATGTAATTGGGGTTTTTGGGAGAGACGTAACAGAGGGCCGGCGGTTTGGCCGGGCCGAAGAGCCGGGACCCTAATCCCGAAAGGTATAATCCCGCCAGAAGGGCCAGGACCAGGAGCAACCCCGTCCCTAACCAGAATTGGCGGCGCGATTTAGGAGTCATGATTTTCCTCCGGCCGGCCGGGGCAGATCCTGGCCCACCAGCCACTCCAATTCGGCCCAGTTGGCCTCAAAATCCTTGAGAAATTCCTGGAGCGCCAGTTCGGCGTTGAACGCCGCGATCTGGTTCTGATACATGCGGGCGAAATCCAGCCTCCCCACGGAGTAGTCGGCCAGGGAGGCGGCAGCGGCCTGGCGGGCCTGGGGAATGATGCCCTGATCATACAGGATGATCTGCTGGTGCAGGCGCTGCAGCTTGGCGTAGCGGTCCTTGATGGCCGCGCTCAGGCGGTCCCAGAAGGACAGGTAGGCCTCCCGGGCCGCGCCCTTGCGCTCCAACTGCTCCCGGATCCGGGGCTCGATCTTGGCGGCCCGCCAGATGGGGAGATCCAGCATAAAGGTGGTAGAGAAAAAATCCGCCTGGTTTTTGTTCACCGGCGGGTCGAGTTTCTCCCGGAGGCCGTAGGCCAGGCCGATGGTGAGGTCGGGGTAGTAGTCTTTGCGGGCCAGCTCCACCGCCTTCTCCTGGCGCTCGATCAGGGCCTTCAGGGCCTCCAGTTGGGGCTGGGCCTTGGCCTGGGCCAGGAGGCCGCTCAGCTTGAGGGCGAAGGCCCGGGGTTTCAGGGGATAGGGCCTGCTTATGGGGGTCTGGGGGGGCCGGGAGCGCAAGGCGTTCAGGTCGGCCGCGTCCGACTCCTGGCGCTGGCGCCACTGCAGGAGGCGGTTGAGGTAATTACCCAACTCCACCTGGGCCTGGAGGACGTCGGGCTGCCGGGCCTGGCCCACGCTGTAGCGGGTTTCCGCCACCTTCACCACCTGGTCCCAGAACTGCTTGTTGCGCGCCGTGATGTCATAGCCGCTGTAAGCCAGAGCCAGGTCCCAATACCGCTGAATCACCAGGGCCCGGACCTCATTCCGCTTATCTTTGTAGACCAGGTCATCGGCCCGGGCCTGCTCCGCGGCCACTTCCGACCGCAGGCGGCGTTTGCCGGGGAAGGGAATCTTTTGGGACAGGCTGAAGGCCTTCTGGGTCATGGGCTCCTGGGCGAAGCTCCAGGTATCGGTGGGCAGGTTCAGGAGGCCGAAGCCGATCTGGGGGTTGTCCAGAGAGCCGGCGGGCCGCACGGTTTCTGCGGCGGCGTTTTTCAACTGGGACTTCTGCTTGATTGCCGGATTGGCCTTGAGGGCCTCCGCGATGAGGGCCTGTAAATCCGGCGGCAGATTGCCTTGGCTTTGGGCCTGTGATGGCGTTGACAGACTCAGCGTCCCGGTCAGACACAGGACGAGAACCAATGCGCCTGGGAAAAGTCGCCGTAGCTTAGCCGTCATCCCTTCTCCCCCATGAAATGATTCGCATTATAAGCATGCTTCACAAGGCATACAAGTTTTAAAAAGGCGCCTTTCCCGCCGTCCCCGGTCAGGCAAGTTGGGAAAGGCGCCGTCACCATAGTTTTCGCAGCCACTCCGGCTACTTCCCGGTGGGACGGGCTGCGGGCGTGACGCCCTGGTCGGACAACTTCTTCAGGTACTTGTCCGGGTCTTTTTGAAACACCCCAATGCAGTCCGAGCAGCAAAAGTAAACCCGTTTACCCTGGTAATCGGCATAAACGTCCTTATTGATCTTGTTGCCCAGGACCGGACAGGTGGTCTGGGGTTGAGCCTGGGCCGGCGGGTCCGCGGCCAGCCCGGCCCCGGCCACGGATAGGGTCAGAACCAATCCCAATACAACGATAAGCAGCTTTTTCATGGCTTCCTTCCTTTTGGAGAGCATATTGAGACCTCTTAAAAAGTCCCATCACTGGTCATTCTGGGGGAGCAATGCGACCGAAGAATCTCAAAAGTTCGGGTAACTATGAGATCCTGCGCGGCGCTCAGGCTGACCAGATGGCATTTCGCCTGGGTCTCATATTGATTATCAGGCGGCGGCCAGGCCGTCGGGTTTAATACCCGGCTCAGAATTCCGGCCCGGGGCGCGGTGCCGCCTCAAACCAAGTTGCCTTCACACAAGCAATATTTGCGTAGGGGCACGTCGTGCCGTGCCCAAGCTTAGGCTGAAGCCTGTGGCTATATTGCTATTACTCGTATGACCGCCACTTGGTATCAAACCCTAAAGCGGGAGCAACCGGGACGCTTAAGGCAATCTAGAGAGAAAAGCGGGTGAACTCGGGGGGATGGAAGATGTTGGGGGGAAACAATGCCGCCGGCACGGTGATCATGGTTGGCACATATGGGGAAACCTGCCAGGCGGGGGCGCCGGAGGCAGGCAGGACAATGAAGGCCAGGTCGCCGGAGGCGCAGCGGCACGTGACCAGGCCGCCGTGGCCGCAGGCCCCGCAATGGCCGGGCGTCCCCGGACAGCAACCCTGGCCGGACACGATCCCGGGGGCCACTCCGTGACCACAAGAGCAACCACCCGCGGGCCCGGCGGCAACGGCCAGACTCCCTAACGGCAGGCAAAGAACCGCAGCCAGCACGGCGAGGCAGATAAAAGCCCGATAGGCCGCGATCCTTGACATAATGCCTAGTATTATAAAGTGCGCTTTGGGGAAGTCAAGGTCTGCCGGGAAAACCTTAGAACCTATCTCAAAACCTCCTTTTTGCGCCAATTTGTCATTCTGAGCGCAGCGAAGAATCTAGTCTTTCCAATAACCTAGACCCTTCGCTGACGCTCAGGGTGACACAATAACCCGGTTTTGAAATAGCTTGTAGTGTCGCGTCCCGGAAATACCTTCCATAAATCCAGGGTCTTAAATTCCCCTCCCCTGGTGGGAGGGGGTTAGGGGGAGGGGGAAAAGGGCAAGGTAATCCTTAAGTTATTTCACCCCCACCCTGACCTCCCCCTTCAAGGGGGAGGAAAAAAGCCAGGATATTTATGTATGGTATATCTGGGACATAACACGAGGGGGGATTTCTCTGCGCTCCGGCCGGGCCCGGAAGATTCCCGGGCCCGCCGGCGGCGCCTCAGTTCGCCGCAGCCTGCAGCGGTTCCTCCCGGCGCGTAAAGGTCAGGCCGTCCTGAGCCGCGTCCACCTTGATGGTGTCGCCTTCCTTGAATTCCCCCGCCAGGAGCAGGGGCGCCAGTTTATCCTGGAGGTAGTGCTGGATGGCCCGGCGCAGCGGTCTGGCCCCGTAGACCGGGTCGTAGCCCGCGTCCGCCAGGAAGTCCCTGGCCTGATCGCTGAGTTCCAGTTGCAGATGCCGTTCCTCCAGCAGGCGCCGCAGCCGGGCCATCTGCAGGGTGACGATCTCCCGGAGCTGCTCCTTGGTGAGGCGCTGGAAGATGAGGATGTCGTCCACCCGGTTCAAGAACTCCGGCTTGAAGTGGAGCCGGAGCGCCTCCATGACCCGGTCCCGGAGGATTTTTTCGTCGCTGACCTCGGCGATGTACTGGCTGCCGATGTTGGAGGTCATGATAACGATGGTGTTTTTAAAATCCACGGTGCGGCCGTGGCCGTCGGTGAGGCGGCCGTCGTCCAGGATTTGCAAAAGCGAGTTGAACACCTCCGGGTGGGCCTTCTCGATCTCGTCGAACAGGACCACGGAGTAGGGCCGGCGGCGCACCGCTTCGGTGAGTTGGCCCCCTTCCTCGTAGCCCACGTAGCCCGGCGGGGCGCCGATGAGCCGGGAGACCGTGTGTTTCTCCATATATTCGCTCATGTCCAGGCGGATCATGGCCGCTTCCGAATCAAAGAGGAATTCGGCCAGGGCCCGGGCCAGTTCGGTCTTGCCCACCCCGGTGGGACCCAGGAAGATAAAGGAGCCCAGAGGCCGGTTGGGGTCCTGGAGGCCGGAACGGGCCCGCCGCACCGCATTGGCCACGGCCTGCACCGCCTCTTCCTGGCCCACCACCCGCTTGGCGATGCGCTCTTCCATGTGCAAAAGTTTCTGCTTTTCGCCCTCCAGCATCCGGGTGACCGGGACGCCGGACCACTTGGCGACCACTTCGGCCACGTCCTCGGCGTCCACCTCCTCCTTGAGCATGGCCCCTTCCTGAGCTTGCAGGGTGGCCAGCTTCTGGTTTTCCTCCTCCAGTTCCTTCTGCAGGTTCAGCAGGGTGCCGTAGCTCAGCTCCGCGGCCCGGGCCAGGTCGCCGGCCCTCTCCGCCTGGGCCGCTTCGATCTTGGCCTTCTCGATATTTTCCTTGGTGGCCTGAATCTTGGTGATGGCCTCCTTTTCCTGCTGCCAGCGGGCCGTGAGCGCTGCGCTCTTCTCCTTCAAATCCGCCAGCGATCTTTCAATCTTTTCCAGGCGATCCTTGGAGGCCGGGTCCTGCTCCTTCCGCAGGGCCTCCCGCTCGATCTCCTCCTGGGTGATTTTGCGCTCCACTTTGTCGATGTCCGCGGGGCGGGAATCGATCTCCATGCGCAGCTTGGACGCGGCCTCGTCGATGAGGTCCACCGCCTTGTCCGGCAGGTTCCGGTCGGTGATATAGCGGTGGCTCAGGGTGGCCGCGGCCACGATGGCGCTGTCCTTGATGCGCACCCCGTGGTGCACTTCGTATTTCTCTTTGAGACCCCGGAGGATGGCGATGGTGTCCTCCACCGAGGGCTCGGCCACCATGATGGGCTGGAAGCGGCGCTCCAGGGCCGCGTCTTTTTCGATGTACTTGCGGTACTCGTTGATGGTGGTGGCGCCGACGCAACGCAGCTCGCCCCGGGCCAGGGCCGGCTTCAGCATGTTGGAGGCGTCGATGGCGCCCTCCGCGGCCCCGGCCCCCACCAGGGTGTGGAGCTCATCGATGAACATGATGATCTGGCCGTCGGACTCGGTGACTTCCTTGAGCACCGCCTTGAGGCGGTCTTCGAATTCCCCCCGGAACTTGGCCCCGGCAATCAGCGCCCCCAGGTCCAGGGCCACCAGGCGCTTGTTCTTGAGGCTCTCGGGCACGTCGCCGTTGACGATGCGCTGGGCCAGGCCCTCCACGATGGCGGTCTTGCCCACCCCGGCCTCGCCGATGAGCACCGGGTTGTTCTTGGTGCGCCGGGAAAGCACCTGGACGATCCTCCGGATTTCGCTGTCCCGGCCGATCACCGGGTCCAGCTTGCCGGACCGGGCCATTTCGGTCAAATCCCGGCCGTATTTCTCCAGGGCCTGGAATTTCTCTTCCGGGGCCTGGTCGGTGACCCGCTGGGAGCCCCTGAGATCGGCCAGGGCCTTGAGGATGGCCTCCGGGGTGAGCCCCTGGGCCCGGAGCACCCGCCCCACCTCGCTGGCCGCATCCGACGCCAGGGCCCCGAAGAGGTGCTCCGTGGAGATGTATTCGTCCTTCATCTGGCCGGCCAGTTTAAAAGCCTCGTCCAGGGCCTTCTGCAAGCCGGGGGAAACATAGACCTGGGCCTCGCCGCTCACCTTGGGCAGGCGGGTCAGCAGGTCGTCCACCGCCTGGATGACGTTGGCGGGCTCGATCTCCAGCTTCTTCAGGAGGGGCCGGATCAGGCCCTCTTCCTGGGCCAGGAGGGTGCGCAGCAGGTGGGCCGCCTCGATCTGGGGGTTCCCCAACCGCCCGGCCAGTTCCTGCGCCCCGGAAAGGGCCTCCTGGGCTTTGTAGGTTAACTTGTCCATTCTCACTGCCATTATCGTGAAAACCTCCCTTTGGTATCGCTAACATTGAGAAATCACTTAAGAAATGATAAGCATTAAA
>CAYNMI010000168.1:0-6059 GCA_964398095.1 uncultured Desulfobacca sp. | reverse complement strand
GTCATTCTGAGCGCAGCGAAGAATCTAGTCTTTCCAATAACCTAGACCCTTCGCTAACGCTCAGGGTGACACAATAACCCAGTTTTGAAATAGCTTATAGTATAACACGATAGGAGAGCCTATTTCATAACCGCTTTGTTCTGTCACCCTGAGCCAAGGGAATGGTCTCAAGTATTTAAAAATATGAGATTCTTCGCTGCGCTCAGAATGACAATTCCTAAAATATGGGGTTTTGAAATAGCTTATAGCCAGGGGCGAGATTGACGCGGTAAAAGCCCCGGCCCCTGCGCCCCCGGAACCACCCCGGCGGCGGTCCCGGCGAATTACGGCGTCGGCGGCGGCCCGAATTCCGCCCGGGCATCGTACACGAACAGGGCCCGGAGTTTATCCCAAAAATCGCCCCCCAGCACAAAGAGGCTGGTGAGGAAGATAAAATCCGCGGCCAGGTTGACGTAGAGCCGCTGGGGGGAGTGGTCCGGGAGCCACCGGGGGATGTAAGCCATGATGTAGGTGGGGACCAGCGGCAGCAGGAACATGACCAGGCCGAGCCGGTAGCGGGTTCGGCTCACCGGCGCGGCGGGCCTGAAGCGCTTCAGCCAGACAACGATTTTATCTTTGATATACAGCAGGTTCTTTTTGCCCAGGCAGACCACCGCCAGGATGCCGAACACCTCCGGCCCCCCCACCATCAACAGACCGATAATGGTGGCTTTGACCGGCAGGGACAGGGGCAGTCTCGCCACCAGGATGCCGAAGAGGGGCAGGATCCAGGCCAGGATAAAAAAGACCACCCCCAGGTAGAATCGCAGATTGTGTTTCATAATCACCCTCACGGGGCCCCCCAACCGCACGGGGTTGAGGCCGGGGCGCCGGCGGCGCGGGCCGGCGCACTGATAAGCATTATGAGAAAAAACGGCGCGATGAATGGATTCACCGGATCAACCCTCCGGGCCGGATGCGTTGCCGGGCTTCCGACCCTCAGGTTGCCATTATAAAGGAGCCGCGGCTCCCTGGCCAGGGACATTCGCCGGCGGGCCGGAGAAATGGCTGACGGCAGCCCTAACGTCCCGGCGGCGGCGCGGGTGGGTCTTGCGGCCGGGAATCGGGTCCCGAGCTTGACATTGGCCGTTTGGCCCTTAATTTAAGTTCTACAGAAGAATAGCCGTTAAATTTATAAATAAGAAAGGATGGGCAATAATGCGTACGTACAGGATACTTCTTAGTGTGGCCATGGCGGCCTTTCTCCTGCTGGCGGTCACCCCGGGCATCGCGCAGGGACCCTATTATCCCGTGGGGTCCGTTTCCATTGATATGACCTCCTTAGGCGTAGGCGTTGGTTTCAGTTCCGGGAGCGGCGTTCTCAGGTGGCATGGGAAACGCATCCTTTTTAAAATTGACGGCCTCAGCGTCGGCAACGTGGGCTTCTCCTCCATCAGCGCGGTGGGCAATGTCTATAACATGAACAGCCTCACGCAGTTTCCCGGCAATTATGCGGCGCTGGGCGCGGGCGTGACCCTGGCCGGGGGCGTGGCCGGTCTGAAAATGCAGAACCAAAACGGGGTCATCATCAACCTGTATGCGGTGCAGCAGGGAGTGCAGCTCAACATCGGGCCTCAGGGCTTCAATATTAACATGAGATAGGGAAACCCGCGGGCCGGGGCCGGTGGCCGCCAGAACCGGTTGGAGGTATCGGCCATGACCCCGGGGCCGGGGTCCATAATCATGCCTTCAAGACCTCTCACTCGCTTTCGGGCCTGGCCCGGGAGCGGGTGAGAGGTTTTGGCGTCAAGGCCGGATAAGGCGGGCCCATCTCAGACGGCCGGGCTTGGCAACGGCGCTTCCTTTCTCCCCGGGGGATAACCTCCCCTGGCCCGCCTGCCGCAATTTTCGCAGCAAATTCCCATATCTTTTGACCTGTCAGAAAATTATGGCGCGGCAGTCCCCTGACTCAGGAGGCTAAGGCCGGCGCGGTGAAAGTCGCGGCCCGCCAGGCCTGAGACCTGCTTGCGCGGCCGGCCAAGAAGCTTTATTGTTAAAATTAGGTTATCGTGCTACATTTAATTTTGAGGAGAAAGGGGAAATAAACCCTGGTTGGTCTCCGCCGCTTGCAGCACGGGGCGGAATCTGGTGAATGTAAAGGATGAAACCCATCACCTGTCCAGGGTGATGGAAATTTCTTTTATGCGACTGCCTCGATGGAATCCCACCCTGAGCGGATGACAGAAATGTTTCCCGAATTGCACCGGCCCCTGGCAACGGCGTCCGAAGACCACAAGCCCCGGGAACACTGCGGCGTCTTCGGCATCTACGGCCACCCCGAGGCCGCCCGTCTCACCTACTTCGGTCTCTATGCCCTCCAGCACCGGGGCCAGGAGTCCTGCGGCATTGTCACCAGCGACGGCGCCCGGGTCCGCATGCACCGGGGGCTGGGGCTGGTGCCGGAGGTCTTCAATGCGGGGGTCCTGGATCAACTCCCGGGCCATCTGGCTATCGGCCACGTGCGCTATTCCACCACCGGCTCCACCATGCTCATTAACGCCCAGCCCTTCGTGGTGCAGCACGGCGGCCAGATGATCGCCATCGGCCACAACGGCACCCTGACCAACGCCCGGGAAATCCGCTGCCGCCTGGAAGAGGGCGGCTCCATCTTCCAGTCCACCATGGACACCGAAATCATCGTCCACCTCATGGCCCGGCACCGGGGCGCCGACATGGTGGAATCCCTGGTGAACGCCCTGGAATACGTCAAAGGCTCCTATTCCCTGGTAATCTCCACCGCCGACCAGGTCATCGCCGCCCGTGACCCCCATGGCTTCCGGCCCCTGTGCCTGGGGCAGTTGAACGGCTCCTGGGTGGTGGCTTCCGAGAGCTGCGCCCTGGATTTGGTGCAGGCCGATTACCGCCGGGATGTCGAGCCGGGGGAAATCGTGGTTCTGGACGCGCACGGCCTCCATTCCCACAAGCCTTTCCCCCCGGCGCCGCCCCGATTCTGCATCTTCGAATACGTTTATTTTGCCCGGCCGGACAGCCTGGTCTTCGGGCAGAGCGTCTACCTGGTGCGCAAACGCCTGGGGGCCGCCCTGGCCCAGGAACACCCGCTGGCGGCCGACCTGGTGATGCCCTTTCCCGACTCCGGCACTTACGCCGCCCTGGGCTACACCGCGGCCACCGGCATTCCTTTTGAAATGGGGGTGATCCGTAATCACTACGTGGGCCGCACCTTCATCCAGCCCTCCCAAAGCATGCGGGATTTTTCCGTCCGGATCAAACTCAACCCGGTGCGGGGCATCCTCAAGGGCCAACGGGTGGTGGTGATCGAAGACTCCATCATCCGGGGCACCACCACCCGCTCCCGGGTCAAGTCCCTGCGGGAGGCCGGCGCCAAGGAAGTGAGCATGCTGGTGAGCTGCCCGCCGCACCGCTTCCCCTGCTACTATGGCATCGATTTCTCCAGCAAAGGCGAACTCATCGCCTCGCAACAGGAAGTCGACCAGATCCGGGCCTTTTTGGGCCTGGATTACCTGGGCTACCTGAGCCTGGATGGCCTGGTGGCCGCCACCAACCTGAACCATAGCGACTTCTGCCTCTCCTGCTTTTCGGGAGAGTACCCCGTCCCCCTGGAGTCCAACTTCTCCAAGACCTGCTTCGAAGAAGACGTCTTGGCCCCGGCCCACGGTGAGACCATCCTGCCGCCGGTGTGCGGCGGCAGGTGAGCTGAATCCACTGCCGAGGTTCTTGCCGCTTTTTTTATGGTCGCAGGGGCACAGCGGACAGCGCCTGCAAAACCTTGGGCAAGAGATAACCCTATGCCCGTCCCCGATCCCCTGCCCTACCCTTTCCTAACAGCATCTGCGCCTGAGCCCGGCCGCCCACATCTAAATACTTGAATTTTGCCGCAGGTTTAGTATGATGGCCGTCAATGCTTCGAATTTTACCGTGGTTAGCCGGAAAGGAGGAATCCGATGCCCGAATGCGCCTGCGGTTGTGGAGAAGAGACCAAAAAGGGGAAATATCTTCAGGGTCATGAACTGAAACTCCGCAAACAACTGGATGAAAAGGTTGGGAGCCTGCAACTCCTGGCGTCTCTGGTCAAGGTGACCGAGATGTACGCGCAGAATCAGATGAGCCTGGACGACCTGGGCGGCCTGGTGAGGCGGATATACCAAAAGAATTAGCCGGCCCCGGCCCGGCAGGCTCGGCAGATTGACGCCGCGGCGACCTGGGTTTACCGGTCGCTCCGATCTCGCGCCAGGGTTAAGCCGGCCCCGGGAGCAGGCCGGCGATGGGGCCACCGCCTCGTTGCCTCAACGTCTGGGGCAGCGGCAGTTAATCCCCCCACACCGGAGTCTGGCCATGAGTTGCTTCTTGCATAAGGTGGGCATGAAGGTCATCGTTACCGAGCCCGTGGACGTGGTGCTGCCGGGCGGCCAGCGAGTCCGGCTGACCCCCGGCGAGTCCGGGGTCGTGAAGCTGGTTAAGACCAAGGATCACCTGATCGACGTGCACCTCGACCGCCTCGACCACCTGGTTACGCTTCAGCCCAGCCACATTAAGCAAAAACCCTGAGCCCATGGCGGGGAACGATCAAGCCCAACTGGAGGAACTGCGCCGCGGGATTCCCGCCCTGCATTGGGGGCGCCTGCGGTTCATCGGCAGCCTGCGGGTCCTGAGTATCAGCTATATCATCGGCGCGGCCGTGGCCCTCCCTAAGCTCCTGGGGGAAGACGACCTTTTGTCGTTCCTGCATAATCCTTACATTATCGGGCCGCTGGCCATCTTTGTGGTGGGGGTGGGCCTGGGAAATCTGATCTACGAATTATTCTGCCCCGCCACCGTCAAGAAATTTGAAAGCTTGGCGGTATTTTATGAGACCCAACTGAAGATCAAGAAGATCCAGATGGAGACCTATCCCCAGGACCCCTTTGAGGCCAACCTGCTGCATGTGGCCGGGAGCTATATTGAGGATCTGGGCAGTTTTCAGGCGGCCCGGGGCCTGGCCTTCGGCCTCTACGTGGCCAGCTTGGCGGCCCTGTTGTTTCTGGCCGTCAGTCTGTATATCTTCACGGGATAACCGGCCGCGCCGCCGGCGCCTGGCCCTCCCTCCCCGGCCAGGTCGCCGCGCTCAGGTGACTTGCCCCAGGCCCTGGATTTTCTTATACTCATCTCACCCATGGCGCGCAACCCCACCCGGACGACGCTTACCGTCTCCAATCCCAATCCCGGCAAGGTGAGTTCCTGAACATGGCATCCCATCTTATCGGCGTCATCGCCGACACCCACGGGCTGCTGCGGCCCCAGGCCCTGAAGGCCCTTACGGGCGTGGAACTCATCATCCACGCGGGGGACATCGGCGACCCCGGGATTTTGCGTGAATTAGAGCGCCTGGCCCCGGTGCAGGCGGTCCGGGGCAACACCGACCGGGGCGCCTGGGCCCAAAACCTCCCCCTGACCCGGGTGGTGGAGGTGGGGGACGTCCAGATTTACGTCCTCCACGAACTCTACTGCCTGGACCTGGACCCCGCCGCCGCGGGCCTTGGCGCGGTCATCTTCGGCCACTCCCATGCTCCCCACCTGGAACATAAAAACGGCGTCCTCTATTTAAATCCGGGAAGTGCAGGGCCGAGGAGGTTTACCCTGCCGGTGACGCTGTGCCTCCTCCGCGTCCAGGGAGCTTCCCTGACCCCCCAAGTGGTTGAACTGATAGCCTGAATCACCATCTGTCAAGCCTGCTGGTTTCTGGAAAAATTCCCAATTCCCTCCCCCTTGAGGGGGGAGGGTTAGGGTGGGGGTGAAATAATTAGCATCCTCCGGCCTTTATCCTCCCCCTCCCCTTAATCCCCTCCCGCCGGGGGAGGGGGAATGACTTTTTTGCGGGTCTATCATGTTTTAAGTATCATCTTTGGTATACTTACAAAATGACTGAGGAGACGCGCATGACGGCCCAGAGCCTGCCCCCGGTGCCTCCCGGGGAAGTTTTGCTGGAGGAATACTTGAAACCCCTGGAGATCAGCCAGAACCGGCTGGCCCGGGACCTGGGGGTGCCGGCCCAGCGCATCAAC
>CAYNMI010000167.1:5260-6093 GCA_964398095.1 uncultured Desulfobacca sp. | reverse complement strand
GTTTCAAAAAAGCCCGGCGGGGCGGTTGATACAAGTAGGCCAGGGGGAACCGGCCTACTGGGCCTTCGTACCGCAGCCCCTCCCGCCAGCGCTGCCCTTTGATGCCGGGTTGGTGCGCACTCTGTCCGAGGCCGACCGGGCCCTGGGGGAGCTTGCAGGTCTCGGACGCACCCTGCCCAACCCCCAGCTTCTCATCGGCCCCTTCATCCGCCGGGAGGCCGTGCTGTCATCCCGCATCGAGGGTACTCAGACAGATCTCACCGACCTCTATGCGTATGAGGCGGGGCAGTTGCCCCTCTTTGCCGGTTTGAAGACGGTTCCGTCCGAGTCTGACGTGAAGGAAGTGACCAATTACGTCCGGGCCATGGAATATGGGCTGGAGCGGCTCAAGACCCTGCCGGTGAGCCTGCGGCTGATCCGGGAGTTGCACGGCATCTTAATGGAAGGGGTGCGGGGCGACCGGGCTACTCCTGGGGAGTTTAGGCGGAGCCAGAATTGGATCGGGCGGCCCGGATGCACCCTGAACGAGGCAGAGTTCGTTCCTCCACCCGTGCCCGAAATGCACGAGGCCCTGGATGCCTTAGAGAGATATCTCCATGCCACCAACACCTTTCCGCCCCTGGTGCGCCTGGCCTTCATCCACTACCAGTTTGAGGCTATTCATCCCTTTCTGGACGGCAACGGCCGGATTGGAAGGCTCCTGGTCACCCTCCTGCTGGTGACTTTGGACCTGTTGCCGTTGCCGCTCCTTTACCTCAGCGCCTTTTTCGAGAAGCACCGGCGAGAATACTATGACATGTTGCGATCCGTGAGTGGAAAGGGCGCCTGGCAGG
>CAYNMI010000167.1:0-5250 GCA_964398095.1 uncultured Desulfobacca sp. | reverse complement strand
GGAATGGGTGGCATTTTTTCTTGAGGGGGTGGCGGAACAGGCCCGGGATGCCGGGGCCAGGGCGAAACGCCTGCAGGATCTGCAAAGAGAATGGCGGGAGCGATTGGTGAAGGTCCGGGGGTCGGCTTTGCTGCTGCGTTTGATCGATAGCCTGTTTGCCTCACCCGTGTTGACCATTCCCCAGGTCCAGCATTTGTTAGGGATAACCTACCGTAGCGCCAAGGCAAACGTTGAAAAACTGGTACAGGTAGAGATCCTGAAGCGGTCAGGAGAATCCTCTTACGGAAAGACGTACCTCGCCCCGGAAATTATAGAGGCTATCATTTAGGATTGACAAATTATACTTTATTGATAAAAAGTATAATTTATGATAAAAGATATTTACTTTAGTGAAATTCTGAGGAACTGGATTCTCAGAAAGCGGGGCACCCCCACCAGTTAAGTATGGCCAAGAAATATGGCCAGGCATAAGTACCCGGGCAAAATGAATATTTTCAATAAATACACGCATACGGATAGTTTTTATTGACATAGGGGTATCTATCAGGATATTATCCTTCTCATAAGAATTTTTCGAGTCCTGTCTATGAGAATGGATGAATCCCTGCCCCTGATGACTCCCCAAGAGGTTGCCGACCTCTTGAAAATTTCAGTCAGGTCGGTGTACCGTATACGCGCTGACCTGGGAGGGTTCTACCTTCCTCATCTGCGAGTACTGAGGTTCAGGCCGGAGGTGGTAAATGCCTGTATGGAGCGAGACGGGGCGCGGCTGGCGGTATCGGTTTCAGTACCGCGGAACGAAGTATCAGAGTGGCGGCTTCAAAACCAAATCCGAGGCCAAAGCTGCCGAAGCAGAGCATCGCAAAAGTCTCAAGCAGCCCACGACCCCGACCCCTACCGGCACGGATTTTAAAAGTGCGGCTTACGAATATCTGGATTTCTGTAGGCGGCGCTATGTCGACAAAACCTATAAGAAAAAAGCCTATTGCTATAAATGTTTTCAGGCCGCGGTAGGCAACCTTCCCTTATCCGAGATTACCGCCCGAATCATTACCGGCTATCTGGCCGGCCGGCCGGCCAACTCAAATTACAATGAGCACCGCAAGAGCCTCTGCGCCTTTTTCCAGTGGGCCTTTAAAAATGGGCTCGTGGGGTTCAACCCCTGCATCCATGTGGACTCCATGCCGGAATCGCCCAAACGCAAAGTGATCCCCACCCAGGAGGAAATGGTGCAGATCTTATTGGCGGCCGGTGAATACCGGCCCTTCTTCCTGGCTCTCTATTCCTTGGCGGCCCGTCTGGGGGAAATCAACAATCTGCGATGGGAAGACGTGAATTTCAACCGGCGGGAGGTTACTCTATGGACCCGGAAAACCAGGGATGGGAGTTACCGTGCCCAGGTTAAGGCCATGAACCAGGACCTTTTCGAGGAACTGTTCCGGCTCTATAACAAGCGCAGCGGGGAATATGTTTTCCCCAACCCGGAAACTAACCTGCCTTACCGCAACCGCCGTGCCCAGGTTCGCCGAGCCTGCCTCAATGCCGGGGTCCCCTACTACTCCTGGCACTGCATCCGGCACCACGTGGCCAGCCTCCTATCCGATGAGCACAAGGTATCACTTCCAACGATACAAAGGATGCTGGGGCACCAGAGAATAACGACCACAGAAAGGTATGTGCAGTCTCTTGGAGAGGGGCAAAGAGAAGCCGCGGACCTGCTAAAAATTAAAACCCTCCCCGAAACCCTCCCCGCAAAAAAGAATAAGGGTTAAGCCCTAAAGCCTAACCCTTTGAAATAATTTGGTAGTCCCAACGGGAATCGAACCCGTGTCTCCGCCGTGAGAGGGCGGTGTCCTAGGCCCCTAGACGATGGGACCGCGCCCATTTTTATACCTCAACGATCAGGTGGTGTCAAGGGGAGGAGCCGGGGCCGGCCCGGTAAACCGGGGCTTGCCGCGCTCAAGGGCCGGGTCGGGTCCCGGTTTTATCCAGCAGACCGTGGGAGTCCCTGAGAGGCCCCCGCCCGGCCAGCCAGGCCGCGGCCCGCTCCAGGTCCTGCGGATAATTGAGGTTAAAAAAACTGCGGCCTTCGGGGTCCAGAGCCAGAACTGCGGCCTCCGGCAGGACCTGGGGCCGGCACACCTCCAGGAAGCGGGTGGGGCGGCGGTCGGCCTGGAGGAAATCCCATAGAGTGGGCAGCAGGCGGGTGGCATAGACCCCGGGAAACGGCTCCAGGCCCCAGGGGGAACGGCAGATGACCGCCGGGCGGGAGGTGCGGCCGGCCTGGGCCGCCAGTTCGGCCAGGAGGGCCGGGGCCAGAAACGGATTGTCCACCGCCGCGGCCAGCACCCAGGGGGTCCGGGCATAGAAGAGGGCGGTGAGGAGGCCGCCGGCCGGTCCCTGGAAAGGCCGCAAATCCGTCACCAGGGGCAGACCGAAGGCCAGATGGGCCAGGGGCTGGTTGGTAATGAGCCAGCAGGCCGTCACCAGGGGGGCCAGGGCCGCGTGCACCCGGAAGGCCAGGGGCTGCCCGGCCAGGGACAGGGCCGCCTTGTCCTGCCCCAGGCGCCGGCTGAAGCCTCCGGCCAGGATGGCGCCGGTGAGGCGGGGCGCCCCGGCCGCGCCGGCCTGTTTCCCGGGCGGCATCAGCGGCCACCCAATTGATCCCGGATAAAGCGGCCGATAGCCGCCACTTGCCGGGGATGGAACACCGGCAAGGGCGTGGCCAGGGCGGCGGGGCTCACCCAGGCGATCAGGCCGGGATAGTGCGGCAGGGATGCAGCGCCTGCCGGAGGCGCCACCCCCACCTTGGGCAGGTCGCTGGTCTTGTACCCTTCCACCAGGATCAGGTCGGCCTCCGGGGCCAATTCCGCCAAGATCGCCGCCAGCGGCGGCTCCTCGGGGCCCGACCGGGTGATCTGGAGCAGTCCCGGGGCCGCCAGGGCCACCAGCCGCCCCCCGGCCTGGCGGTAGCGCCAGGTGTCTTTGCCGTCATCCCCCAGATGCCGGTGGTGGGAATGCTTCAGGACCGCAACCCGGAGCCCTTGGGCCGCAAACCACTTTAGCAGGCGGCAGATGAGCTCGGTCTTGCCGGCATGAGATGGTCCCACCAGGGCAATGGCTTTATAGCCGGGTGCGGGCGAGGGAGCTTGGGAGGGCGCGGCAGGGGGAGGCGGAATCAAGGCTCAGAAATATATCTTTCCAGGATTTTTTCTCTTTTAACCAGGCGGTTGAGATAGACGGCGCAACGGGCGCACGGCCCCTCGCACAACGTGCCCCGATACTCCCGCACTTCATAGCAGGGCCGCCAGGGGAGCTGAAACGCCGGACATTCCTCTTTTAGGTCGCAGTCGTAAATATTCCAACAGGGGGCCAGCACCATCAGGTTGCGGAGGCAGGCCAGGGTGAAGCCCCGCTCATGGATCAGGCTGTTGATCTGGTTGATCTGGGCCACATCAAAATTGGAATACAGCCGGTTATTGGTATTCTTCTCCCTTAACGGCTTGATGAATCCTTCTTTTTCATATTCCCGGATGCGTTTTTGGGAGAGGTTTACCACCCGGGAGACCTCGTTGATTAAAAAGAGATCTCCCGCGTCCCCGGCGCAGCGGATATTTTTGGTTTTTCCTCGGGGCATAGATCATTATATAAGAAAATTGGTCTAAACAATTTTACATAGAACGCTTGTTTATACAAGTAAAAATTCATAGGGTTGGCTCACCTGCTCCGGGGGCGCGGTTTGAGCCATTCCCGGACTCCGCAGTTGGCGGCGGGGCCGGCCCCTGGCCGATCTGCAGTTACTCCCGATGGCGCCAGCGCCTGGTTAGGCCGGGGTCTTGCGGATTTCCAGCGGCAGGCCCACCGCCGCCTGCAGGCGCCGGGCGGCGTCGCCCTGGGCACAGGCGATCTCCAGGAAACCGTGGCTGCCCGTCAACGCCAAAAATTCCCCGGGAGCCGCGTCCGTGTAAGTCTGGGAGAGGCCCTGAAACAGCAGAGAGCCGACTCGCAGGTGCAAGCGGTCCCGGCCCAACCAGGCAGTCAAGTCTGCGGCCGGCACGTTGCTCACCAGGTTGCCGAACCGGTCCACCCGGATGATCTCCCCTTTAATGGCGGCCGGGGTAAATACCGGGTCGGGAAAGTTCAGGGCGACGGGATCGGTGACCCGGGGGCCGAAGGCTGCCAGGTCAACCCCCAGGGACAGGTGGGCCGCCACGGGGGCGAAGATATCCCGGCCGTGGAAGGTGGCCGCCACCCGGGGACGGAAATAGGCGGGATTGGTTAGGGAAACGACGGCGAGATCCGCGGCCCGGCGGAAAATGAGGTGGAAGAGGCCGTTGTCCGGCCCTACCCAGTAATGACCCCGGCACCGGGCCGCCAGGGCCCGGCGGCGGCTGCCCACCCCGGGGTCCACCACGGCCAGGTGAATGGCGCCCGGGGGGAAATAGGCGGCGGCTTCGGCGAGAATCAAGGCCCCGGCCCGGACATCCTGGGGGTCAACCTCGTGGCTGAGGTCCACCAGGGTTACGGCCGGGTTGAGGCTCAGGATGACGCCTTTCATACTGGCCACGTAAGCGTCCCGGGCGCCGAAATCCGTGAGCAGGGTGATGAGGGGGCGGGGCGCGGCGGTCACAAAGCTTCCTTTTGTCCGTGGGCGTCTGACACCAACTGTCTTGCAGAAATCAGCGCATCATCAGGCGCAGTTATTCCCCCCCCTTTTCTAAAGGGGGGTCAGGGGGGATTATGAATAACCTCTTGAAATCCCCATAAATTCCCCTTTTTCAAAGGTGGGCTTGAGATTGCCAAGGCAGGCATCCGGGCCTGATTTTATGTCAGGTTAATTATGGAGCGCTACCCCGGTCCCCTTTCAGGATATTCCCCACCTCTTCCCGGATGCGCTCCGGGACGAGCGCCCCGGCGAACCTGCCTTCGCCGTTGATGTACACCAGGGGGCTGGGGTAGGCCCGGGAGGCCAGGAGGGCGGTTTGGGGCAGGCCGGGCCCCCGGGGGTCCTGTAAGACGTTGATATATTCCACCTGCACCCGGCCGGGAAAGGCCGCCTCCAGGGTCAGGGCCAAAGCCCGGGCCTGCATCTCCATACTGACCCCGGCCAGGGGGTCGTCATTTTCGCCGTGGTGGCCATGACCGCCGCAGCCGCAGGCGCAACTGGCGGCCTGGGCCGCGGGAGCATCATAAATCACCACCTGCACCTTGTCCGGAGTCATGCCGTTCTCCTTCGCCATCTGGGGATTG
>CAYNMI010000166.1:0-6118 GCA_964398095.1 uncultured Desulfobacca sp. | reverse complement strand
CCCCGAGACCCTTGTGTACTGCCTCCAACCTGTCGCTTACGAGTTTGAACGACTCCCCGAGCCGTTTTTCCAAGGTATCGTGGAGCTTCTCGTCCACCGTTTTGCGCATTTCGTCAAGTTTCTTCTCGTTGCCCTCCTGGAGGTCCTTGACCCGAGAGTCAAAGGTAAGGCGAATGCGGTCCAGAGCGCCCTGGTTTGATTCGGTGAGGTCCCGCAACTGCTTCGTCATGCCTTCCAGTTGCGCCTGCTGGAGCTTGCCCATGCCCTCCAGAGTCTTGGCCAGCACCTCATTGGTCGATTTCAGGCTGCCTGATACTTCTTCACGAAGCTCCCGTCCGGCGCTGCGGGCTTCTTCCCGGCTCAGCCGCAGCTCGTCACGCACCTCCCTCCCGGCGCGGTCGGAAGCCTTGGTTGCACGGATCAGCAGGATGACGGCCAGGACCGCGGTTACCGCGGTAACAGACAATATTGCCCAAAGGAGAGCTTCATGCATGGTTCGCTCCAAGCCATAGAACAAATGAGATTGATCAGCCTAAGATGCGGAACGTCCGACGGTCTCGCGGGAGGCATGTTAGTACAAAATTCATAATCTGGAAAGAGGTCCGAGCCTACCCGGCCCTGAGAACCCGGATACCTCGCCGCGGTGATCTTAAAACCCGATGACAACACCGCCGGTATGGCGCCATTATACCAGTTTTTAGGTTGAAATTCCCATACTTGCCTCCTTTGGGAGCATTTCGAGCCAGAATCCCGCCTCCGGGAAACCCATGCAACCACCGGGCCGGGGCTTCCCGTGGCCATGACCGGTGAGATCTGCTCTCCGGCATTTTTCCTGATAAAATGGCTCTGGAAAATGCATCGGGCCTCTGGCGCGGATGCGGATGCATCATTAAAGTTACCTTATATCACCTCAA
Source organism: uncultured Desulfobacca sp. (assembly GCA_964398095.1). Lineage (GTDB taxonomy): Bacteria > Desulfobacterota > Desulfobaccia > Desulfobaccales > 0-14-0-80-60-11 > 0-14-0-80-60-11. Next base: position 5,204 of record CAYNMI010000166.1, on the reverse strand, counting down.
GACGGAGCGGCCCCTCTTTTTTTCCTGAGATTTTTCCGATAAATAAAGATAACCTAGTCCCCTGGGAAATGGATAAGGCTGATGGCCGGGAAAGACTCATCTAATAAAATTGCGGCCCTGGGCGGTTTGTGCGGCATTACCGCACAATACTGGGACAACTTTGGCCGGCGCCATCGCACCTCCCAGGCCACCTATCGGGATCTGCTCAGCGCCATGGGCGTGCCGTGGGAGGCCCCCGGGGATCTGGACCGGGAGATTGCCCGGCGGCACTTGGGGCCCTGGGGCGCCCTGCTGGAGCCGGTGCAGCTCGTTGCCCCGGCCCCCGCGCCGGCCCGGGCCATGGTGCGGGTCTGGTCCCCCGCCCCGGAGCCCCCCGCCGGGGTGGAGGTCTGGGGGGAGATGGTCAGCGAAAGCGGCCAGCACGTCCATTGGGAGGAGCGGCTGCCGCGGTCGGCACGCTTGCAGAGTCAGGCGGTCCCGGGAGGGTTTCGGGTGGCCTTACCACTGCCTCTGCCCAGCGGCCTGGAGTTGGGATATTACGACCTGACCCTGAGGGTGCGGAGCGGTGGCCGGGAGGAAACCGGCCGGACCAGGTTGATTGCCGCGCCCCCCCAAGTATTCACGCCGGCCTGGCTGGAGGAAGGCCGCCGGGCCTGGGGCTTCAACCTGCCGCTCTATGCCCTGAAAAGCCGGAATAACTTGGGGGTGGGGGATTTTGGCGACCTGATGGCGGTCATCCGTTGGGCCGCGCCCCTGGGGGCCGCGTTTGTCGGGGTCAACCCCCTCCATGCCCTCAGCGGGCGAGCCACTGCCGATCCCAGTCCGTATTCTCCCAGCAGCCGGATTTTCTTCAATGTCATGTACCTGAGCCTGGAAACCGCGCCGGAGATGGCGGCCTGCCGGGCGGCCCAGGATCTGGTGGCCAGCCCGGAGTTTCAGGCCACCAAAGCCCGCCTGGCGGAGGCCGACTTGGTGCCGTACGGGGAAGTCAGCCGCTTAAAGCAACGGGTCCTGAAACTTTTGTACCAGACGTTCTCCGAGGTGCACGGGGGCCTGGAGGGGGGCCCCCATACGGAACGGGGCCGGGAGTTCGCCCAATTTGTGGCGGCCGGGGGCAAGTCCCTGGCCCGGTTCGGCCAGTTCGCGGCCCTGGCGGACCATTTCCAGGAAGACGACTGGCGCCGCTGGCCCGAAGCCTATCAACATCCCGAAGCCTCCGCGGTAGCCGAGTTCTCCCGGGAGCACCCGCAGGAAGTCGGGCTTTCCCAGTATGGGCAATGGCTGGCCGCCACCCAACTGGGTCAGGTGTGTCAGGAGGCCCGGATACACGGCCTGCCCTTCACCCTGTATGAGGACCTGGCCCTGGGGGCGAGCCCCGGGGGGTTCGACACCTGGGCTCATCAAGACCTTTTCGCCCGGGGCCCGGCCATCGGCGCCCCCCCCGACGCCTTCAATCCCAAGGGGCAGAACTGGGGGCTGCCGCCTCTGATTCCTGAACGCCTCCGGGCCTCGGGTTACCAGTTGTTCATTGATACCCTCCGGGCCAACCTCCCGCCCGGCGGCATGCTCCGGATGGACCATGTCATGGGACTGTTCCGCCTCTTATGGATTCCTCGAGGGGCGGAGGCGGCCCGGGGCGCCTATGTCACCTACCCGGCCCGGGAACTTTTGGCCATCCTGGCCCTGGAGAGCGTGCGCCGGCGGGTCCTCATCATCGGGGAGGACCTAGGCACCGTGCCGCCCCGCGTCCGGCAGGACCTGAGCCAGGCCGGGGTCTTTTCCTACCGGGTGTTTTACTTTGAACGGGACGGCAACCAAAACTTTTTGCCGCCCGAGGCGTACCCGCCCCGGGCTATGGCCGCGGTGACCACCCACGACCTGCCCACCCTGACGGGATTCTGGCAGGGGCATGACCTGGCCCTGAAGCGGACCCTGAACCTCTACCCCGAGGCCCGGCTGAAGGATGCCGACGCCGCCGACCGGGAGCGGGATTGCCGGCTCCTGGTGGCGGCCCTGGAGCACCGGGGGTTGTGGCCCGCGGGCCCGGCCTTCGAACCCGCGACCGGGGAGTCCTGTCCCATTGAACTGCGGGAGGCGGTCCTGGCGTACCTGGCCCGGAGTGAGGCCGCCCTCCTGGAGGTCCGCCTGGAGGAGATCTTCGGGGTCGCGGAGCAGCAAAACCTCCCCGGCACCAAAAAGGAGCACCCCAACTGGCGGGTCAAGCTGCCCTTGACCCTGGAGCAGATGGAAGAAAGCCCGGAGCCCGCCCGGCTGGCGGCCCGGCTCAATCAGGCCCGGGGAGAAGTCAGTAATCAGTAGTCAGTGAGCAGTGAGCAGTGAGCAGCCATTCATGGGCCTGAGGCCCACCCGTAACTTATGAAAAGCATTGGTGGCACAGGTTTTCAACCTGTGCACCCGCACCGGTAAAATACCGGTGCCCCAAAAATTTTTCAAGGCAGCAGGCTTCCCCGCCCGCCGCCAGCTTGCGTTAATGGTGCGTAAAACGCACCCTACAGAAGATTTTTCGGCACAGGAGCCTGTGAACAAGACCACTGACAACTGACTACTGACTACTGCTTTTAAGAGGTGATAAATGTCCGAACCAGCCTTGATTTACAATCTCTTTCCGCCCCTGGCCGGGACCATCCCCCAATGGGAGAAGCACCTGGACCGCATTGCGGCCATGGGTTTCACCTGGATTTTTCTCAACCCCATCAACAGCCCCGGCCTGTCCGGCAGCTTATATGCCGTCAAGGATTACTACGGCCTCAATCCCCTCTTTTTTCCCGAATCCGGCCAGGACCCGGAGGCGGCCCTGGGGCATTTTCTGAAAGAGGCCGGGCGCCGGGGCCTCAAGGTGATGCTGGACCTGGTGATCAACCACACGGCCATCGATTCGCCGCTGGTCACGCAGCATCCCGAATGGTACGCTAAGGACGAAGACGGCGAGATCAAGCATCCGGGCGCCATTGACCCCGCGGATGCCACCCGGGTGACGGTCTGGGGCGACCTGGCGGAGTTGGAGTACTGGCCGCCGCCCGACCCCGAGGGGCTGCTGCACTACTTCGACGGCGTGGTGGCCAAGTACGTGCGCCTGGGCTTTTTGGGGTTCAGGGCCGATGCGGCCTACAAGATTCCCGGCGACTTCTGGGGCCGCCTCATCGGCGAAGCCCGGAACCTGGAGCCCCGGGTCCAGTTCTTCGCCGAAACCCTGGGCTGCCGCATTGAAGAGTGCGCGCAGCTATCCACTTCGGGGTTCGACTTCCTGTACAACAGTTCCAAGTGGTGGGATTTTCAGGAAGACTGGTGTTTGGAGCAGTACAATGACTTCCGCCGCATCGCCCCTTCCGTCAGCTTCCCGGAGAGCCACGACACCGAGCGGCTGGCGGCAGAAAGCGGCGGCGACCCGGAAGCAGCCCGGCAGCGCTACCTCTTTGCGGCCTACTTCTCCACCGGGGTGATGATCCCCATGGGCTTTGAGTACGGCTTCAAGAAGCGCCTCAACGTGGTGCAGACCCGCCCCCAGGACTGGGAGGCCCCCGCCTACGACCTGACCCCCTTTATCACCGGGGTGAACCGCATGAAAAAGCAATGTCCGGCGCTCCTGGAGGAAGGACCCCAGACCCGGGTCAACCCTCAAGAGGAGCCGGTGGTCCTCCTGCTCAAGTCCCGGGAGAGCCGCAAGGGCCGGGTCCTGGCGGTCATCAATACCACCTCGGAGCCTCAACCGGTGGCCATCCCCAACCTGGCCGAGCTGTTGGGGGAACCGCACCGGGCCTGGAAAGACCTGACCCCGGACCCCATGCCGCTGAAATTGGGGCCTTCTATAGAGTTCACCTTGCCGCCCACGGGAATGCGGCTTCTTTATAATCCCGACGCCCCGCCGCTGGCAGCAACTGACATGCTCCTTACCCAAGCCTGATTATTTTAAGGAAAAATTTTTTTACTGACTACTGACTACTTCCTCATGACCCAAGCCCTGGCAGGATTCAACGAGCACGGCATTGTGTTGGCGACGGACAGCCGGGCCACCCGGTTTGACGCCGCCGGTCAGCCGGAGATCTTTAACGTCAACAAGCTCTTCGCCCTGAACCGGCGCTGCGGCATCCTCAGCGGCGGCGCCGGGGTGAGCGTGTCCCTGTCGTTCGCCTTGCGCCGGCAAATCGCCCGCCATCCCGGCCCCCTGGAGCTGGAGGAGATGGTGGAGTTCGCCCTGCCCTTCCTCTCCCAGGGTTACGCCCGTCACCTGGAAGTCCACGGCCCGGAAGCCGAAGGTTTTCGCCGCATCTATTTCATCCTGGCGGGCTATGTTCCCGACAGCCCCCCGCCCCCCTTCCAGATGGTCCTCCTGGGCAGCGAAGACAATGAACTCCCCTTAAGAAGGATTCAAGTAGGCAACGTCGTGGTAATGCCCCGGAACCTGGGGATGGAGATGCGCCTGTTCCAGGCCCTCAACCACGGGGCGGATCTTATCGACGTCCTCCACTTGAGCAAAGATTTTATAGAAAGCCAGGCCGCGACCCAAGAAGAGGTGGGTCCGCCCTTTCACTTCGCCACCATCACCTCCCAGGGCTATCAGCCCATAATTTTATGATCCCAGTCTATATTTTTCAGGAATTCTGAGTAATAATCTAACCACTGCGTTCTGCGGGGGTGGCCTAGATGACTGCTTTATCGGGTTGGACTTGTTCCGAGGATTTCCGGGATTACCTGAAATTTATCGTGATCAACATCGTCCCCAGGGTTATTCTGGCCGTCTTGTTGAGCCTGTTTTTTGCCAGCATCGACAACTATGCCAGCTTCTCTGAAATCATTATTTTTGTGGTCCTCTTCTGCTTCCTGATCTATCATTTTTTGCCCCCTGCGGTGGACACGGTCTATGCCGTCAAAAAGACCGGTGACCCTGAGGTCGATGATTTAGTGATGCTTAAACTTATGCGGGCCTCAAAGGATACTTACAGCGGCATCTATACCCTGGGGGGCTCCTTGGTGATCAAAAGCTATTTGGGCCGGGCCGTCAAATATCTCGCCAGGTTAAAAGAAAAGCACGATCTCGCCGCGCACGAGGTTTCCCGGCAGGTGAAGTCCATCCGGGGCTTCAACGCCGAGTATCACAAGCTCCTGGAAGACGCGGCCTGGAAACTGCTTGCGGACCAATCCGGCGCCGACGCGGTGCGCGACAATCTCCATAACTTCGATGCCAT
>CAYNMI010000165.1:0-6184 GCA_964398095.1 uncultured Desulfobacca sp. | reverse complement strand
CAGTTATGCGCCGGGGCCCTGAACGGCTACACCCTGATGGACCTGGGTCTGGTGGTGCCGCCCACCGCGCACCGGCTGGAAGGCTACGCCGGGGCCGCGGCCGGCTACGACCTGAAGCTGGCCGTGTCCTACGACGGCAGCACCCCGGCCCTGGTGGTGCATGGCGCCCCGCCGTCCGGCGATTTCCAGGGAGTGAGGGGGGCGATCCCCTTTGCCTGCGGGATTTTGGATGGCGGCCGGGTCTATCTGAACAACGAGAACACCGCCAATCAGGCGGTCAAGATCACGGGTTGGAGGGAGTGATGACCTTGGAAGGCAAGAAAACTTATATTACCGCGGCGGTGTTGGCCCTGGCGAGTTTTGCCCTGGCCATGGGGTGGCTGAGCAAAGAACAGTATCAGGTGATCATCGGTCTGTTGGGCTCCCTGGGGCTGGCGGCGCTCCGGTCCGGGGTGGCCAGATCCAGCGCGGATAAGGCCGGGGCAGGCGGGCCGGACGAGGCGGTAGCCGTATCTGACGGAACCACGGCCGCGGCCGGGGGCGGCGGCAACGGGTAAGGGAGACCATGGGGCAGGGGCGGGGTATCGCCCCCATCAGGGGATTCCGGGGAAATATTATGAATTACCAGGACTTAAGTGCACACGTGGGGGCGTTGGTCTCTCTATTGGGCCTGTTTGCCGGGGTGAGCGGCATGCTGTTGTGGCGCATGTTGGTGCGCATGGAAAAGAAGTTGGACGAGCTGGCCAACCATTTTTGCACTTGCCGGGAGGAACTGGGAGAGCGCTTTGTGCCTCGCTTTGAGCATGAAGTCGAGCATCATGGCATGTGGGAAGCCCTCAACTACCACAGCCACGATATGCGGGGGAGGGTGGTGCGATGATGGAAGATCGGGTGGATTGTGTGGTCAACCGGTTGCACGTGACCTGCCTGACCCTCATCCGGCTCAAGAAGGAGGCGGTCTACGGTCAGGACCCGGGCTTCCTGGAGCTTCTGGGAGGATACTTACTGAACAGTCGCCAATTGATGGACCTCATCCGGGACCGGGAGGCCCTGGGCAAGCCGAACCGGGGGCATCAGGTGCACCCCTACTGAAGCACCGGGAGGACAATTAGGTCCGCTCCCAAGGTGAGCCGTCGCCGGGGTTGACGGGCCGCGGTTTTTTTGATAGGCCAGAAGATAATAAAGGACGGCCGGGCATGAACCTGCTAGACTTGGGAATCATTATTCTTCTGGCTTTGATTGCCCTGAGAGGCTATTACCGGGGCTTGTTTCAGGAGTTGGCCGTCCTGGTGGGGTTGGTGGGGGGCGTGGTGTTGGCGGCCCATACGTACCTCCGGCTGGCGGGGTTATTGCAGACCTGGATCACCGACCCCGTCTATGCCCGGTGGACCGCCTTTGCCGTGGTATTGGTGGCCGTCTACTGGCTCACCCGGTTGGTGGCCTATTGGCTCCAGACGCTGCTGTACCATCTCTACCTGGATTTTCTTGACCGCATCCTGGGCGGCAGTTTTGCCCTGGTCAAGGGGGCGCTCCTGGTGGGATTCGGATTGATGTTGGTGGGGTCGTTCCTGCCCCGGAACTCCCACCTGTTGCAAGACTCCGTGACCGCGCCGAAACTCATTTCCTTTTCCCGCCAATCCCTGGGGTTGCTGCCCCCGGACTTCAAGCAACGTCTGAACAATTATCTGAAGCAATGGCAAGAGCCCCCGGAAAAACACCAGGCCGAGAGGCTCCGGCTGCCGGCGGACCAAGGGCCTTGGTCGCCGTTCCTCCCCAGTCGCACTCCGGGGCCTTGGCCCCGGGCCTGAAGCGGCCGGACCCGGGGTATTAAGGCCCGGCGCATCTCATTCTGGAGTTTACCGATATGACCGGCAGAAACGGCGATCCGGGCGCGGCGCTGAATGAATTTGTGGCCATTGTCCGGCGGTTGCGGGCCCCGGGGGGCTGTCCCTGGGACGCCCAACAGACCCCGGAGACCTTAAAAACCTATGTCCTGGAAGAGGCTTATGAATTAGTCGAGGCCCTGGACAGCGGCGATCCCGGGAAGATCAAAGAGGAACTGGGGGACCTGCTGCTGCACCTGGTGTTCTTGAGCGACCTCTACCAGGAGCGGGGGGAGTTTTCCCTGGCGGAAGTGACCGCGGGCATCGCCGCCAAGATGATCCACCGGCATCCCCATGTGTTCGGGGACGCCAAGGCCGAGACCCGGGAGGAACTGCGCCGCATCTGGGAGCAGGCCAAGATTCAGGAGGGCAAGGCCGCGGTTCCGTCCCTGGGCCAGGTATCGCCGGCCCTGCCGGCCCTGGTCCAGGCCCAGCGGCTGGGGGAGGCCGCGGCCCGCATGGGTTTCGATTGGCCCAGTCTCAAAGGCGCCCTGGCGAAGGTGGAGGAGGAATGGCAGGAGCTGCGGGAGGCCCTGTCGCAGCCCCCCAATCCGGCCTGGGAGGAAGAACTGGGGGACCTGCTCTTTTCTCTGGTCAACGTGGCCCGCTTTCTCAACATCGATTCCGAAGGAGCCCTGCGGCGCACCATTTTTAAATTCATCAAGCGGTTTAACGTGGTGGAGCGCACCCTGGCCAAGGCCGGTAAGACCCCGGAAACCGCCAGTCTGGAAGAGATGGACGCCATTTGGGAGGCCTGTAAAAAGGAGAAAGTCCACTCCCCGTAAGGGTCGCGGGGCAGCCGGCCGTATCCTGGGCGGGCGAGTTTCCCGGGGAAGAATCCTTGTCAAGACCGAGGGAAGGTGATAAAGTTAACTGAATTAAGGGGTTAATGAGATATGCCAGCCAGCCGGTCCCGGGGAGTTTTCCGCCTGAGCGTGATCGTCTTGATCATTCTGACCGGGGCCACCCTCCTATCCGTGCTCTTCTATACCTTCTGGCAGCGCCTGAACCATAAGGTCGAGGTCATCCTCCAGGAACAGTTCAATGAGCAGCAATTGTTTCTGGCTCGCAAGATCGCCGACAACGTCGAGTCCTATTTTGACTTCCTGGAAAACTCCCTTATGGGCTATGCCGGGCTGTTCCAAACGGCCTTTCCCGATGAAAGGGAACTGGAAGCCACCCTGCAGGAGAGGTTTGCCCGGCATCAACGGTTCGGCATCCTGGGAATCCGCCGCTATAATGCCCAGGGCGCAGGGGTGGAGGTTTTCAGCACTTCCCCCACTCCCCCCAAGCCCAACAGCCTTAACCTGCCGCCCCTCTTTCTGAACTGGGCCAAAGATCCGGCGCACCGGAGCCGGTTGTTCCTGAGCGAAACCTTCATTTATCCGGATGCCCCCTGGAAGGGGCGCCGGGTGATGCGATTTTTGGCTCCGCTCTATGGGCCGGGCCCGCAAGCCCCGTTCGCCGGGGTGCTGGAATTTCTCATCAATCCCTATTTCATCTGCGAAAAAGTCACCGCCAATGTCCGGTCCGGTCAGACCGGTTATGCCTGGATCATCGATCAAGACGGCGCTTTCCTGGCCCACTATGAGAAAGCTTTTATCGGCCAGGACGCCCTCAAAATCCGGTTAGCCCGCAATCCCCAGATTCCCTGGGGGGGTCTGCGGGAAATCCAGGCCGACATCCTGGCCGGCAAGGCAGGACTGGGCCAATATACCTCCGGCTGGCACCGCCAGCGCCAGGGGATGATTCCCAAATTGGTGGCTTACACCCCCATAAGATTTAATAAGGGTTTGATCACCGGGGTCACGGAGGTCCAAGATCCGGCCCACAATCTCTGGGGGGTGGCGGTGGTGGCCCCGGTGGCGGAAGTCTCCGGCAGCGTCGGCCAGGTGCTGCACCAGGAATTGTTTCTGGTGGGGTTGTTCTTCATCGTGGTGTTGGGGGCCAGCGGCGCGTTCATCGGCACCGCCTACTTCTGGAGCAGGAGCCTGGCCCGCCAGGTGGAGTTGAAGACCGCGGAATTGCTGGAGTCCCATGAGCGGCTGCTGCGCTCGGAGCGTTTTGCCGCAGTGGGGGAAGCGGCCGCCTACGTCAGCCATGAGATCAAGAATCCCCTGATGGTCATCGGCGGCCTGGCCAGCCAGGTGGAGCGCCGCCTGCCCGAGGACCCGGCGGCCCAGGAGAAGCTCCATATCATCCAGAACGAAGTGAAGCGCCTGGAGTCGTTCCTGGGGGAATTGCGGGATTTCTTGCGTCCCGCCCAACCCACCAAAAAGGCAATTGACCTGAACCAGGTGATCCAGGAGGTCGAGGCCTTGATGGGGGATGCCATCGGGGAGAAGGGGGTCAGCCTGGAGGACCGGCTGGACCCCAATCTGCCGCCCATCGAGGCTGACCCCAACCAGCTCAAGCAGGTCCTGGTGAACCTGATCAAGAATGCCCTGGAGGCCACGGAGGACCAGGGGAAGATCCTGGTAAGCTCCGGGTCCCGGGACGCCCAGGTGTGGTTTGCCGTCCGGGATACGGGCAAGGGGATGCCCGAGGACGTGCAGGAAAAGATTTTCCATCCCTTTTATACCACCAAGGAAAAGGGCACCGGTCTGGGACTGGCGGTAATCAACAAGATCGTCACCGATCACCACGGCACCATTATGGTGGACAGTATCGCCGGAAATGGCAGTACCTTCACCGTGAGATTACCGAAAAAAGGCGCTGATGCTGCGTAAGGGCTCGCCCCGAATCGAAATTCCATCCCCGGAACATCAAAAACGCCGCCGGGAACGCGTCCTCATCGCCGTGACCCTGGTCCTGGTGGTGATTATTACTTCCCTGGAAGTCCACCTGGTGCACCGGGGCGGCCAGCCGGTAACCGGCAGTTTACTGGCCTTCGGCCTCCTCAATTTAAATACCTTCCTGCTGCTGTTGTTCACCTTCCTCATTTTCCGGCACCTGTCCAAGCTCTTTTTGGAGAGGCGCCAAAAGGTATTTGGGTCCCGGCTGCGCACCCGGCTGGTCCTGGCGTTCACCACCTTGACCCTGATGCCCACTCTGTTTCTTTTCTTCATGGCCTGGCAATTGATTTCCAGCCGGGTGGACTACTCCTGGGACCGTCAGGTGGAGAAGTCCCTGGAACAGGCCCTGGGCGTGAGCCGCATCGTGCCGCAGCAGCTCCAAGGCAAGCTCCTAGCCTCCGCCCGGGTAGTAAGCCTGGAACTCATGAACCGGGAGGACTGGCGCCAGGCAGAACGGGGTTCCCTGGAGCGTTATCTGACGGCCTGCCGGGAGGACTTTCACCTGTCGGGCCTGGAGATCCTGGACCCCCAAGGCAAGGTGGCGGCGGCAAGCTTCGCTCCGGACCTGGGCCAACTGCCCGCCGTGATGCCGCTGTCGCATAAGGCCGCGGCCCCGACCCCGGAAAAAATCGCCCGGCAGTCCATCCCCCAGGGAGAACTGTTGACCCTGTCACTCCCCCTCCGGGAGGCGGATGATGTCCTGGAGGGTTATGTAGTGGCCCGGCAACTTATCCCCCAGGCCCAACTCCTCCAGATCGCGGGCGCGGCCAAGAGTCTCAAATCCCTGCGCCAGCGGCACCTGCTCTTCAGCCCCGTCCGGGTGAGCCATTATCTGACCCTGATCATTGTCACCCTCATCGCGGTGATGGCCGCCATCTGGCTGGCATTTTACATGGCCCGGGAGATCACCACCCCGATTCGCCAACTGGCCGAAGGCACCGTGAAGGTGGCGGGGGGGAATTATGATATCCATATCGATCAGGAGGGCCGGGACGAAATCGGCTTCCTGGTGCAATCCTTCAACAAGATGACCCAGGACTTGCAGCAGAGCCAGGCCCAGTTGGCCGCGACTTACCGGCAACTGAGCGACAGCCACGCCCTGATTTCCACCCAGAAGCGGGACATGGAGATCCTCCTGAGGAACGTGGCCGCGGGGGTGATCGGCATCGACGCGGCCGGGCGGGTGACCAGCATCAACGATTCCGCCGCCCAGATGCTGCGTCTCAAGCGGGAAGAGGTCCTGGGCCAGGATTGCCGGGAACTCTTGCCTCCCGGCGAATACAGCCGCATGGCCGAGGTGGTGGCTGCGGCCCGGAAATCTACTCGGGGCACGGTGGAGAAGCCCCTGCACCTGGTGTTGCCGGACCAGACCCTCTACCTGCTGGTCAAAACCACGGCCCTCAAGGATGAGACGGGGCAGGACCTGGGAGCGGTGCTGGTGTTCGAGGACCTGACGGAGTTGGAAAGGGCCCAGCGGCTGGCGGCCTGGCGGGAGGTGGCCCGGCG
>CAYNMI010000164.1:0-6207 GCA_964398095.1 uncultured Desulfobacca sp. | reverse complement strand
ATCCCCCTAAATCCCCCTTTAGAAAAGGGGGACTTAAACTGCCAAATCCGCGCCTACATCCTGATTTTAAGTCCAGCTAATTATGAAACGCTCCACTATCAACTGACCGCTAATCTCTCGTCCACAAGCTCGGCTTGGGAACCAGAAAAAATGGACTAACTGCTAACTGCTAACAATCCCCCGGCCCTCCCCTCAAATTTTCTTTTCCTAACCGCTCCCGGCAATGCGCACAGAACTCCGGTCCCTTGCGGTCGGTGTCGGCCAGGGAGTTGGAGAAGAACATGATGCAGGCCGGATCGGGGCAGTGGCCCAGGCCCCAAACGTGGCCCAGTTCATGGACCGCCTCTTTGAGGGCCCGTTCTTTGAACCGGCGGGGGTCCCGGGGCTGGCCGTAAAATTCCGGGTAGAGACGGGCCAGGGAGATGACGGCGCAGCGGCTCCGGGGCTCGGCCAGGCCAAACACGAAGTTCAGTCCGGGCGCCGTGAGGTCCACCCCGGTGACCCCCAGCATCACCTCGGCGTCCGGCGGGCGGGCGGCCGCCAGCGCCGCCAGGAAAGGCTCGCCCGGATACTGCCCGCGGCCTTCCGGGCAGGATGCCGGGAGGGGCAGGTTCTCCCCCAGCCGCACGTCAGCCCCCAGTTCCCGGGCGAGGCCCTCCTGCAAAAACCCCAGCAAGACGGGGGGCAGGGACCCCATGGAGATCACCCGGATCGCGAGAGGGGCCGCGGCCGCCGGACCGATCCTCAGCCCCACCAACCCCAGGCATAGCAACAGCGGCAACCAGAGATGCACCCTCAGGTCTCCTCGGAGGAAAGAGGTTTGGTCCAGTCCTGAACGCCCATCAGGTCCTTCTCCCGGCCAATCATCACCAGGACGTCGCTGGGTTTGATGATGAAACTGGGATCGGGCAAAAAGACAAAGCGGGGCGGCACCAGTTCCCGGATGGCCAGGACGAACACCCCGAAGCGTTTTCTCAGATTGAGTTCTTCCAGGCTGGAGCCATAAAAGGCATCCGGCGGGGCCACGTCCATGACCCGATAATCCGCCTCCAGGGGCACGAAGTCCAGGAGATTGGGGTTGATGATCCGGGCGGCCACCCGGCGGGCTGTCTCCCGTTCCGGGAATATCACCTCCGTGGCCCCCACCGACCGGAGAATCGCGGCGTGGTCCTCGGTTTTGGCCTTGGCCTGGATGGACCGCACCCCGATCTTCCGCAGGTGCAGGGTACACAGGATACTGGCCTCCAGGTCCTCGCCGATGCTGACTATGGCCTCATCGAAGTCCGCGGTGACCACCGAACTCAGGCCGACAAAATCCCGGACGTCCAGTATCAGGGCCCGTTGCACCCGGTCCACAATGGCATTGACGCGATTCTCATCCCGGTCCAGGGCCAGGACTTCGCATTGCCGGGACAGCTCCTGGGCCAGTTCGCTGCCGAACTCCCCCAGGCCAATAACGCAGATATGTTTTTTGTGCTTCATCCGATCATCACTTTTCCTTCGGGATACTGAACGTGGCCCGTGGCGGTCGGGAAAAACCACATGGCCAGGGTCAACGGTCCCAGTCGGCCCACGAACATAGTGGCAATAATCCATAACCGGCCTACCGCCGAGAGTTTAGCGGTGATGCCGGTGGACAGGCCCACGGTGCCGAAGGCGGAGATTTGCTCGAAAACCACGTTATGCAGGCCGATGCCCAGGTGACCCCCATCGGTGGCCGACAGGAGCAAGACCCCCACGATATTCCACAATAAGGCCAGACGGAGCAACAGGGAGACCCGCCACAAGGTTTCGGTGGGAATCCGGCGATTCAACAGCCGGACCTCGGACCGGCCCCGAACCCGGGCCCGCAACTCCGCCCAGGAGATGGCAAAGGCGGTGGTCTTGATGCCCCCGGCGCAGGAGGCGGGGGAGCCGCCGATGAACATCAGGATGGTCACCAGCATCAGGGAACTGAGGGGCAGACGGCCGATGTCCACGGTGTTGAAACCCGCGGTCCGGGCCGTGACCGACTGGAATGCGGCCGCAGACACCCGGGCGCTCCAGGTATGCTCCGCAGTGGTGAGTCCCAGCAGGAGCAGGCCGACGACCCCCCCGACGATCAAAAAGCCGGTGACGATCAGCACCACCCGGGTGTGGACCGAGAGGCCCGGGAGGCCCTGGTTCCGGTCCGGCTGGGGGGACAGACGGTCCTCCACCCGCTGCCAGAGTTCGTGGACCACGGTGTGGCCCAGACCGCCGATGACGATAAGGGCCATGACGGTGCCGATGAATACGGGATTTTGGCGCAAGCCCATCAGGCTTTCGCTGTAGAGGGAAAAGCCGGCGTTGCAAAAGGCGGAGACCGCGTGAAAGACCGCGGACAGGAGGGCTTCCCCGGTATCGGCGGTCCGGGGGAGCAAAACCAGAAACAGCAGGACGGCCCCCACGAGTTCGGTCACCGCGGTGAGCCGCAGGATGCGCTTGAACATGGCCCGGAAGTTGATACCGATGTCCTGTTGGAAAAACGAACCATGCAGCACCGCCTGGGACCTCAGGGACATGCGCCGTCCCAGGAACTGGAACATCAGGGCCGCAAAGGTCATAATTCCCAGGCCTCCCGCCTGGATCAACAGCATGATGACGATCTGGCCGAACCGGGTGAAGTCTTTGCCGGTATCCACCACGACGAGGCCGGTGACGCACACGGCCGAGGTGGAGGTGAACAGGGTATCCAGAAAATTGACCCGGCCGGGCTGGTGGGCCCAGGGCAACAGGAGCACCAGCGCCCCCAGGAGAATCACGCCCCCGAAGCCACCCGCCAGCAAGGCCTCGGGCAACCTCAAGAACAGGCGAATTCTGCTATGCGGCGTTAATGGTTCCATGGGGAGGATAGTTCCGGGGCTTCAACTCCCATAACACCCAAGGAGGGCCCTTACTTGTTCTTACCTTATAAATACCCGTCGTTTCAAGCACAATCCGGGAAGGTGGTGTTTATGCTTTATTATCAGGAAAAACCTGCCTCCCCTAACCGCACACAAATTTTCATTGACGTCTCTGGGAAAAAGATTACATTACTAGCTGTTGGCCAGATTACAGGCTGACCGCCGAGTTCTCCCAAACCCCAGGGGAGAAGCGGGGGACCCAAGTTCTCGGGGCGAATCCGCATTTTTCGCAATGCGGTAGGGCAAGCAACCTCCTGCCCGAGCCCGTCAGCTAACCCCGTAGGCAGGAGGAGGATATGTCGGACATCGGTATCGGTGCGCCCGAGGCGCATGCTTTTGGCCCTTCTCCAGGCCGCCCGCCGGCGGCATCCCACCCCAATATCCAGCTAACCTATGAATATAGCTGCAATTTATTAATACCTCGCGCCCTACCCGCGTCGCCGCCCCGGCCGGAATCCCATTCTCCTTAGCAGCTTATCATACCAGCTAACATGACGGAGACTGCTTGGGGTCCCTGCTGGCCTTCAGGCGTAATACGTGGCATAAAGTTGGGCTCTCGGAAGCTCACGGCCATTCCACGGGGTTGTCTGGCCCCTCTTGGGCCAGGCGCCCTGATTCTTCATAAGGGTTGATCTACATGAAGCCGGTCATTCTGGTAATCCTCAATCTGGGTCTGGTGGCCCTCTTTATCTACCTGTTCCGCAACCGGGAACTCCTCTCTTACCATCACAAGGGGCGCTGGTGGCTCACCTGGCTGGCCGTGGGGGTCATCACCCTGATGGACGAGTTTACCTCCATCTTTTACGTCCCCGCCGAAGCCTACCGGTTCATCGGCCTGTCCGCCATCGTGTTTATCGCGGTCACCAGCCTGCTCATCAGGTTCCTGAGCACCCGCCTCACCGAAATCGCCGAAATTCTGGAGCACCATAACCTCATCGGCGGCGGGGTGTATTCCTTCTCCTACCTGGTCCTGGGCCCCATGGTGTCCTTTGTGGCGGTCTCCTCCATTATGGTGGACTACATCCTCACCGCCTGTATTTCGTCGGTGAGCGCCATTGCTAACATCACGTCCTTTTTCAATTTTTCCGAACCCGTCAAAATGATCCTGGTGCTGGGGATCATCTGGGCCGTGGCCGGCCTGAATATCCTGGGGATTCGGGAAAACGCCCGGTTCACCTTCATGATCTTCGTGGCGGCGGCCTTCGTCCTGCTGAACCTGATAGTCTCCGGCCTCATCAGCCTGGATTCCCACTCTCTGGGCCAACTGCATACGTCCGTGAAGTTGACGGCCGAACAATTGCAGACCGGCTCCTGGGCCGGCGATTACACCAAGTTCATCTCCCACGTCGCCTTCTGTATCCTGGCGTATTCCGGGGTGGAATCGGTCCTCCAAACTGCGGGGCTGGTGCGCACCTGGCAGGAGATTCGCAAAGCCTACCTGTTTTTAGGCCTGACCGTGGGCATTGTCACGCCTCTGGTGGCGGCCCTGGCCTTGTCGGCGCCCATTGACTTCCATCTGCACGAAGGCGATTTGATCACCCATTACGCCGCCATGCTCAATGGCCTCCCCTTTGGAGTCATCGTGGCGGCCCTGGCCAGCTTTACCCTGACCATGGCGGTGAATACCGCGTTTGTGGCCTCCAGCGAATTGATGGAGCGGGTGGCCCACCGTTACAGCTTCCACTGGCTCATCGCCACCAATCAGCGCCAGTCTCTCTACCGCATCCACATTCTGAGCGCCGGCTTTTTCTCCGGCATCATCCTCATCACTTCGGGCAGCCAGTCTCTCCTGGCGGACATGTACGCCCTGGGGCTCATTGCCAGCTTCTGCATCAACATGGGGTCCCTCATCCTGTACCGCTATTTCAAGGGCACCAAAGAGATGCATTATTTTACCAGCCGCCTGGGCACCATCTTCTTATGGATTATCCTGATTAGCTGCTTCGGTTTCCTGGCCTATGACAAGCATCATGCCACCCTCCTCTGGGCGGTGGTCACCTCCCTGGTGCTGGCGGGAGGCTTTTGGGTGGCCCGGCATCGGGCCCCGGAAAAGAAAGAGATCGCCCAGGCGGATACCGAGATGGACATGATCCTGCGCCTGGCGGAATCCGAGGCCCCGGAGGTTCACCTCTTTTTCCGGCGCTCCGAGGAATCGGACCATAAAGTGATCAAGGACAATGAGGCTTATATCACCTTCTTTTCCCCCCGGGCCGGCATCCCTGCCAAGGCCACGGCCAACCATTACCGCTTCCCCCTCACCAAGATCAGCCTCTATCACCGCATATTGAGCCTATTGAAGGTGGTGGAATATGAACTGGCGGACCGCCAGGTGGTGGTCCACTTCGGCTGGCCCCTGTCCTCCTGGCTGGACCGCCTGGCCGTGGGGGTCATGGTCTTTAATATGATGCGCCTGCCCCGGTTGTTCCCCCAGTTCGAGTTCGATATCCGGTATTTCCGGCGTCTCCAGGCGCACGCCGCTCCCGGTGGGGCTGAGTGACCGCCCGGCGTCAAGCCTCAAGTTAGTTCGAACCCCGGGACCTCCAAGCGCCCTTCCCCCTGGGTCCGGCTCACTCCTGCTTCTCTGGCCGTCGCCGAATTTTTCTAGCCGCAGGCGAAAGCACGCGCCACCCGTTTGACCGCGACTTGGTTTCAGGTAATGAAGAAAATCACCTTGACGCGCCCCCTGGTGAATTTTCCTGAGAAATAATTTTGGCCCTTGCCACAAGAATGATAGAATCCATTCCGCGGCACCCGGCAAGGTCACCCTGGTCCTCCACCGAATGACGCAGACCTCGATTCCCAAGCTGCAAGGGTAAGGTTTTGTACCTTAAGAGCATTATCCTGATCGTCGTCAACCTGGGGCTGGCGGGGTTTTTCATCTACCTGCTCCGGAAACCGGGACGACTGTCCTACTACCTCAACGGGCGCTGGTGGCTCACCTGGCTGTCGGTGGCGGTCATCACCCTGATGGACGAACTCACCTCGGTGTTTTACGCCCCCGCCGAGGCCTATCGTTTCATCGGCTTGAGCGCCATCATCTTCATTGCCTTCACCGCGGTGTTCATCCACTACATGACCACCCGGCTGGTGGAGATCGCCGAAATCCTGGAACACCACGGGCTCATCGGCGGCGGGGTCTATTCCTTCTCCTACCTGGTCCTGGGCCCCCTGGTGTCCTTCGTGGCGGTGGCCTCCATCATGGTGGACTACATCCTCACCGCCTGCATCTCGGCGGTGAGCGCCGTCCTGAACGCCACCTCCTTCTTCCACCCGCCCCACCACG
>CAYNMI010000163.1:0-6276 GCA_964398095.1 uncultured Desulfobacca sp. | reverse complement strand
CTGACCGAGCCGTGCAACCGAGGGGTAAGGCGCCCGGCGCCTTGCCCCTTTCCTATTGATAGAGGCCGGCCACCGGCCAGGGAGGACCGCACATGGATAAAACCGGCATCCAAGCCTTTGAAACCAACGCGCCGGAATATGACGCCTGGTTCGAGGCTAATCAACTCTGCTATGAGTCCGAAATTCGGGCCCTCAAAACCTTGGCCGGCGCCGCGCCCCGGGCCCTGGAACTGGGGGTGGGAACCGGCCGCTTCGCCGGGCCTCTTAAGATCACCGTGGGGATCGAACCGGCCCGGGCCATGGCTGCCATCGCCCGGCAACGCGGCATACCGGTGATCCAGGCCGTGGCCGAAGCCCTGCCTTTCCCCCCGGACTCCTTCGATCTGGTAGCCGTGGTCACCGCGCTGTGCTTCTTTAAGGACCCGTTCCTGGCCCTCACGGAGGCGACCCGGGTGCTGGCCGCCCCGGGGCGGCTGCTCATCGGCATGATTGACAAAGACAGCCCCCTGGGGCGCGTATATGAAGCCAACCGCGCCAAGAGCAAATTCTACCGGGCCGCCCGCTTTTATGCGGTCCCTCAGGTAATGGCCTGGCTCCAGGCGTTGGGTTACCGGGAGGCGCGCCTCTGCCAGACCATCTTCAAGGGTTTGTCGGACCTCACCAGCCCGGAACCGGTGCTGGAGGGGTACGGCGAAGGCGGCTTTGTGGTAATTTCGGCCCGGAAAGTGGACGGGACGGCATCGGCTGCTTAACTTATTTACCATGAGAACCGCGGCCAGGCGCGCCGTGGGCCGCCAATCAAACTTATCCTGTTGAGGACTCCCATGAAAAAATCTATCGGTCCGAGAACCATGGCCTTCCCCACCCCGGTATGGGTGGTGGGGACCTATGACGCCAACGGCAAGCCCAACGCCATGACCGCGGCCTGGGCCTCCATCTGCTGCTCCAAGCCCCCGGCCATCGGCGTGTCGCTGCGCAAGGCCACCTATACTTACGGCAATATCGTCCAGCGTCAGGCCTTCACCATCAGCGTGCCGTCCGAGGCCCACGTCCGGGAGGCCGACTACCTGGGCATGGCCACGGGCAAAGAGGTGAACAAGTTTGCCGCCACCCGCCTCACCCCGGCGGCCAGCACCCTGGTGGACGCCCCCTACGTCGAGGAGTTTCCGCTGATCCTGGAGTGCAAGGTGATCCACACCCTGGAAATCGGCCTGCACACCCTGTTCATCGGGGAAATTTTGGACGTCAAGGCCGACCCCGGCATCCTGGGGGAGAAAGGCTTCCCGGATATCGAAAAAGCCCGGCCCATCATCTTCGGCCCCGAGATCCGCACCTATCACGGCATCGGGAAATTTCTCGGCCAGGCCTTTGCCGTGGGCCGGGACCTTTTATGACGGCAAGATCGACCTGTCCTGAAAGGTTTTTGGTGGCGCCGTCATCTTGCCGGTGCTCCGCACAGAAAGGTAGGGTGCGTTTTACGCACCATAACTGGAGCGTGAACCGCGCCCTAGCGCCGCCCAGGCTGGCAAGCCTGTGCTACCCATTCCGGGTAAAGGCAATGCCATGCGTCGTGAAATGACCGAAGCGGAAATCCTCCGGGTGCGGCAAGGCATCCGGGAAAAGTACGACCGGGTGGCTGCGGCCGGCTCCGGGTGCTGCTTCCAGTACCCCACCGGCCAAGACGGCATGGCGCTACAAGGCTATCCGGATGAGATTCTTAAGGATTTTCCGCCTGAGGTCCTGACCGCCTTCTGCGGCGTGGGCAATCCCTTCAGCCTGGGTCCCCTGTACCCCGGGGACGCGGTCCTGGACATCGGCTGCGGCGCCGGGGTGGACTCCCTGGTGGCGGCGCATCTGGTGGGGCCCGGCGGCCGGGTGGTGGGCCTGGACGTCACCCCGGCCATGATCGCCAAGGCCCGGGTCCAGCAGGCGCGGCTGGGTTTGGGTAACGTCACGTTCCAGGTGGGCCAGGCCGAGGACCTGCCCTTCCCGGACCGTGACTTTGACGCAGTGATCAGCAACGGCGTCTTCAACCTGACCCTGGATAAGGAAAAGGCTCTTAAAGAGGCCCACCGGGTCTTGAAACCCGGCGGCCGGCTGCTGCTCGCGGATATGGTCCTGGTGGCGGCGCTACCGCCTGACCTGGGCGATAAGGTGGAAAACTGGTTCCAGTGAATCGGCGGCGCCATCCCGGGAAAGGCTTTCCTGGGGCTTCTGCTGAAAGTTGGCTTCCAGCGTGCGGCCCTGCGCCGCTATACCGGCTTCAAGAGTTCTCCGTACACCGAAGGGGCCTTGTTTTATGGGGAAAGACTGGCGGCCGGCCAGGCCCGGGGGGACGGCGCCGGTCATTTGGAGCCGCTGCCGGAGCCGTTGACCGAGGCGGCCTGCGAACCCGGCGGCGCCTGAAAGCCGAAATAAGCCGCCCGGGGCGGGCGGGGGAAAATATTTTGCCGGTAAGGGAGGACGCCAGGAAGCAAAAGGCGGGAGGCGCTTTGCTTTCCCGCCCTACGGTCCTGTCCCGGATATTTCTTTACCCAGTTTTGTAGGGGCGCACCTGCGTGTGCGCCCACAAACAGGGCGGACACATAGGTCCGCCCCTACACGAGATAAATTACCTGTTTGAGCGCAACTTGGTATCAGCCGCCAACCGGCCCCGCCGCCCGCAGAACTTCCTTAACCACCAGCCCCATGAGGCCCAGGACCGCGTCCAGTTGCCAGAAGCGGTCCAGGTGCGACGGCACCGTGAAGGACACCTGGGCGGGAAACTCTTCGTCCGCTTCCCAGAGAATCACTTCCACGGGCAGCCCCGGATAGACCGACAAGGCAACAGCGCCGTCGCCCAGGTCCCGGTTTTCCGCCCC
This sequence comes from uncultured Desulfobacca sp., assembly GCA_964398095.1. GTDB lineage: Bacteria > Desulfobacterota > Desulfobaccia > Desulfobaccales > 0-14-0-80-60-11 > 0-14-0-80-60-11. Next base: position 3,415 of record CAYNMI010000163.1, on the reverse strand, counting down.
CAGGCGGCGGCCCGCGGCCAGGAACCCGGCCAGGTCCCGGCCGAAGCGCGCTTCCAGGGGGGCGCTGGGAATGGCATGGGGCCCGCTCTTCTGAAAAAAGGTGGTGGCGCCGGTGAGTTCCAGGGGACTGAGGGGCGGCCCCAACCCGGCGGTATCCACGCGTAGCAGGTAAAGCAAGGTGATCAGGCAGAGGCGGAAACCCGGTTCGTCCTCCGGGGCCGCGGCCCGCATCACCCGTTGCCGGTCCAGATCCACCAGCGCTTCCTGGTTGAAGTAAGGGAGGCGGAAGACATCTTGGTGGAGGCGGACGCCGGTGCGGCGGCGAATGTCCTCCGGGTCGGCCTGATGCAGGTCCCGCCAAAACTCCTCATTCACTTCGGTGCAGCGGCTATAAAGCATACGAAGGTTCCCTCAGGGCTGCCGGTGGGGCCCTCAAACCTCTTGGGCCTGGCACGCTATGCCCCTACGCAAAGAAATTACTTTTAGCGCCTCTGCCAAAATGAAGCCACGGACATCAACCTGTGCCACCAGGAGTTTTTCAAGCAATGAAGAAAGATCTTCGGCTTTTATAGCATTTGCCAATAATAATTTCTTGTAGGGGCGCACCTGCGTGTGCGCCCACCATAGGGCGGACACATAGGTCCGCCCCTACAATACAATAGGTTGCCGGAAAAAACTTTCGGCAATCGCTATAAATGACTTTTGCAAGGGGCTCCTTTGGCAACTTCCATAAATGCCCTGTTTAAGGGCGCAATGAATTGCGCCCTTAGGAAAGCCTGAAAAAGCCAAATGTAGGGCGGGCCTGGCCCGCCATAGTTTTGGTGGGCGTTGCCCACCCCACATAAGCTTGAAGGTTGGCCGGGGTGCTTCCCTAGGTGTCTTGGCTGAAAGCTGACCGCTGACCGCTCTTTTTATTCCTCCCCCGGATTAAGGAGGTAGGCCTCCACGAAGCGGTCCAGGTCGCCGTCCAGGACCGCGTCGACGTTGCCCTCTTCGTGCTTGGTGCGGTGGTCCTTGATCATGCGGTAGGGCTGCAGGGTGTAGGAGCGGATCTGGCTGCCCCAGGCGATGTCTTTCTGGGTTTCCTGCAGTTCCTGCTTCTTGGCGTCCTGCTTGCGCTTTTCCAAGTTGTAGAGGCGGGCCCGGAGCACCTTCATGGCCAGTTCCTTGTTACGGTGCTGGCTGCGCTCGGACTGGGACGAGACCACCAGGCCCGTGGGCAGGTGGGTGAGGCGCACCGCGGAGGAGGTCTTGTTGACGTGCTGGCCCCCGGGGCCGCTGGCCCTAAAGGTGTCGATGCGCAGGTCCTTTTCCTGGATGTCGATGGCGATGCGGTCGTCCACCTCCGGCAGCACCTGCACCGCCGCAAAGGAGGTGTGGCGGCGGCCGCTGGCGTCAAAGGGGGAGATGCGCACCAGGCGGTGGATGCCGTTCTCACTCTTCATAAAACCGCAGGCGTAGGGGCCGCTGGCGGTAAAGGTGACGCTCTTGACCCCGGCCTCGTCCCCGGGCAGGAGGTCGATGGTCTCGGTCTTAAAACCCTTGCGTTCGGCATAGCGCAGGTACATGCGCAAGAGAATCTCGGCCCAATCCTGGGCCTCGGTGCCGCCGGCCCCGGCGTGGATGGTGACGATGGCGTTTTTGTCGTCGTCTTCGCCGCCCAGGAGCAGCTTGAGCTCCCAGTCGACGAAGGCCCGCTCCATCGCCGTCACCCCCCTGGACACCTCTTTAAAGGCCTGGTGATCGTCTTCCTCCAGGGCCAAATCCAGCATGATTTCCAGGTCTTCCAACTGCTGGCGCCGTTCGTCCCACTCCGCCGTGGCCTGGATGAGGGCCCCCCGTTCCCGGGTGATCTCCGAGGCCCGGGCCTGGTCGTCCCAGAACTCCGGGGCGGCCATCAATTCTTCTATATGCCGCAACCTGACTTGTTTGCCCGCCAGATCAAAGATGACCTCGGAGGACCTCCAGCCGGTCCTGTAATTCATTTAATTTGTTTTTAATTTCCACACTTTCCGGTAACATTGCCACCTCCTGGGTTTTGATGAAGAAGCTTTCTGCGGTCAACTGGCAGCTTTCAGGAAAAATCTCGAGGTGCGGGCAGCGGGTTCATTCCGCCTCGCCCTCAGTTCATCCTAATCAATAAAATTTTAACAGAGAAATGACGGATTGGAAAGAGGCGGCGGGCTCTTTACCTGCCGGTTTGCCGGACTCGGCGCCAGTCCCGTTTAATCCTGAGAGAATCCTCACCCGGGGGCCGGGCCCGATATGCTCCCGGCCTCCAGGTCATCCCCCAGATAAGCCTGCTGCAACCGGGGATGCGCCAGGAGTTCAGCCCCGGAGCCTGCCAGCACCACCCGGCCGGTTTCCAGGACGTAGCCGTGGTGGGCGATCCTCAACGCCGCCCCCGCGTTCTGCTCCACCAGGAGGATGGTAACCCCCCGCTGGTTCAGGAGGGTGATGATATGAAAGACCTCCTTGACCAACAGCGGGGCCAGGCCCAGGGAGGGTTCATCCAGGAGCAGGAGCCGCGGCCGGGACATCAGGGCCCGGCCCACGGACAGCATCTGCTGCTCCCCCCCGGAGAGGGTCCCGGCGGTCTGGGTGCGACGTTCCGCCAGGCGGGGAAAGGTGTCGTAAATCAGGTCCAGGTCCCGGGCCAGGGCCTGTTGGTCCCGGCGCCAGTAGGCCCCTAAGAGCAGGTTTTCGTAGACCGTAAGGTTGCTGAAGATGCGGCGGCCCTCGGGCGCCAGGGCGATGCCGGCCCGGATGATCTCGTGGGTGGGGAGCCCCCGGAGCTCCCGGCCTTCAAACAGGATGCGGCCCCCCTGGGGGGCAGCCAGGCCGGTAATGGCCCGGAGCGTGGTGGTCTTGCCCGCCCCGTTGGCCCCCAGCAAGGCCACGATCTGGCCCCGGGGGACGCCAAAGCTGACCCCGTCCAGGGCCTTGATAGCCCCGTAGGCCACTTGGAGATTGAGAACTTCCAGCACCTTAAAGCTTCCTTGAGTAGCAATTAGCCGTTAGCAATTAGCAGTTAGCGGTTAGCGAAAAACGACAGAATCAAGATTGATGAACTCGTAAAAAGTTATCTTCCCCTCCCCTGGTGGAAGGGGATTAAGGGGAGGGGGAAGGTAACCGGCGGAAGATACTCATTAAGCCACCCCCACCCCAGCCCTCACCCATCAAGGGGGAGGGAGGAAAGACGGCGGGCAGTGCCCGCCCTACATCTCTCTATGACTTCCTTGAATAATTCACGTTTTGGCTGTTACTGACTGCTGACTGCTAATTGCTAACCGCTAACCGCTACTTCCCCAAATAAGCCCGGATGACCTCCGGATGTTTTTGGATGTCCGCCGGGGGGCCGGATGCGATGGTCAGGCCGTGGTCCAGCACGGTGAGATGCTGGCACAGGCCCATG
>CAYNMI010000162.1:0-6285 GCA_964398095.1 uncultured Desulfobacca sp. | reverse complement strand
GGATTATTGGTCGTGGTGACCTCATAGCCGGTCTTATCCATCAGGATAGTTTTCAGCAACCTGAGCATATTGGGCTCATCGTCAACGACCAGTATCCGCTCCGGCATCTTATCCTCCTGCAAATACGGTTTTCCGTTTTCCGTTTTCGGTTGTTGGTTAAAAAAGTAACATTATAAAATAATTATACAAAGAGTTTTGACCATCTTATGGTGAACCTGGCATTACTCCCTTAAGAGATCAGGGCGGTGGAATCCGGCGGGGCCGGTTCCGGGCCGGCGGCCTCGGACTCCGAGCCTGAAATTACGGGAAGGTAAACGGTGAACGTGGTGCCATGCTTGTCGGGATATTCATCAACGGGGAAGCTGGTGAAGACGATGTTCCCCCCGAATTTACTGATGATGCCGTAACTCATGGACAGGCCCAGGCCAGTGCCCTCGCCGGTCTTCTTGGTGGTGAAGAAGGGGTCGAAGATCTTGTCTTGGGCCTCCCGGGGGATGCCGGAGCCGGTGTCGATGAATTCGATGGCCACGCGTTTGCCGTCGGGGCTGGGGGCGGTGGCGACCTTGAGGACCCCGCCGCCCCGCATGGCGTCGGCGGCGTTGTTGATCAGGTTGATGAAGACCTGCTGGAGCTCCTGGGGGTCGCCCTTAACCCGGGGGAGGCCCGGAGCCAGGCTGGTTTCCAGGCGGATCTTTTTGATGAGCAGGGTGTTTTTGAGCACCGCCAGGGTTCTTTCCAGGAGGCTGGTGACTGCGGCGCTGGTTTCACTGACTTCCGGGTTGCGGGCGAAGGTGAGGAGATTTTCGACGATTTTTTTGCAGCGGAGCCCCTCGTCCTCCATGATCTGGAGGGTGTCGTGAATCTCGGGCAGGGACTCCGTCTGTTCCAGGAGGTGCTCGGCAAAGCCGAGGATCACGGTCATGGGATTATTGATTTCATGGGCCACGCCGGCGGCCAGGGTGCCGATGGAGGCCAGCTTCTCCATGTTGATCATCCGGTCTTCGATGGCCTTGCGGCCGGTGATGTTCCGGGAGATGATCTCGTAGGCGAAGGTGTCGCCCTGCTCATCCTTGATGCCGACGATGCTGGTGGAGAACCAGAAATCCTGGTCGCCGACGCTCACTGGGTGGCGCTTGCTCCTGACCTTGCCGGTCTCCTTGACTTCCCGGAGCCACTCCATATGGAAGTCGGCGGATTTCTGGTTGAAGATGTCATATAAGGTGCGGCCTACGAACTCCTGGGGGAGACCCTCAATCACCGCATTTTCCCCCGGGGGCTTGACCGAGGAGCGGGCCGTGGCGAAGAGGTTGACGGCGTAGCGGTTGATGGACAGGATGCGGCCGTCGGCGTCCACGGTGTAGATCAGGTCGGCGGCATTCTCCACCAGGCCCTGATAGCGGGCCTCGGATTTTTGCAATTTTTCCTTTTGGCGGTCCACTTCCTCCGCCAGGCTGGAGGAGAATTGCTGCTCATAGCGGAAATTGAGCATGACGATGGTGCCCGACAGGACCACCAGGCCGATGATGACCTGGAGATAGAACTGCCGGGTATAGAGGGTATGGATCACGCCTTCCACTTCGCTGGCCGGGGCCACCACGGCCACGGACCAGGAGACTTGCGGCTTTTGGTCCTGAACCAGGCCCTGGTCCTCCAGGCGGACCGGGGCATAGGCGATGAGCTTCTGAATTTCGCCGGCCATGCCGCGGTGCCAGCCGGAGATGTAAGTGCCCCAGCCTTCCTTGCCGGTCAGCATTTTCTCCCGCTGAATCTGATTGATGGCATCGAAGGAGATGGCGGACATGCGGGCCTTGCGGACGGTGAAGGCGTTTTTGCCGATGAAATCGCGTTCCGGATGGTTCAGAAAGATGCCCTGACTGTTCATGATCCAGGCATAGCCGGTTTTGCCGCTGCGGATGCCCTGGGTGAACTTTTTGGCCAGGGCATGGGCATCGATATAAAAGGCCAGGACCCCGACAAAGGCCCCGGAAGGGTGGGGATGGGCGTCATCCACGGACATTTCATAGGTGGGCACGGCCATGATGGTGATGAGGCGGCCCATATAATGGGGGATCTGGGTGGAAACGGGCATCACCAGGATCTGCCCCTTATGTTCGGGTTTGGCGGCCCAGGCCAGGTAAGGGGCGTTCTTGAAGGAGCCGGTGGTGATCTGGTCCACGCCCCGGCTGTCCACCCGGTAGGCCCGGTTGCCGTCGGGGTTGATGCGGACAATTTCCACCACGCCCTCTTCCCGGACGGAGGCGAGGGTGGCCCGCATGCGGTTGGCCCAGGACAGGGGCTCCAGGTATTGGATGGAGGGAGAGAAGTTGAGGGTGCTCAACTCGCGTTTAAGGAAGTGGATATCCTGTTCCAGCAGGCTGGCGGTATGTTTGGCCAGGACCAACTGCTGCTGGTTGAAGTCTTCTTTGACGATCTCCTTCATCTGGTTGGCGGACTTGAGCCCCAGGTAGATGCTGATCCCCAGGAGGACGAAATTCACCCCCAGTAATAAGGCCAGGGCGTAGCGGGAGGCGAGAAACGGGAAGCGGCGCATAGTCGTCAGGTCCCCACGTGTTCCTGGACAAAGTCCTTGATGTACCAATTAACCATACTATCGGAAAAGAGCACCATGTCCAGTTGTTTCGTGTAGTGGGTGAGTTTGCCCAGCAATACCAGGCGCGGGAGCATCTGGTCCTGGGGGTACTTGGCGAGGCGGGCCTCGATGAGGTCTCCCTGGCGCCGGTGGTTCAGGTGGAGGTGGTCGATGATGGCCTCGATGAGCCGGGCCCGGCGTTCCCGGCGTTCCGGGGTGGAGCCGCCGCCCCGGAAGCCGAAGGTGAGATAGTTGTCGTTGACTTGGTCCGAGATGTAGGCCTCCACCGTGGAGAGATGATACCCCAAGCGGATGCTGAAATTCATGTAATTTTTGGAGAGGACCACGTAACTCTGATCCCGCCAAGGGTCGGCGCCCTGGGCCACCTCGGCGTCCCCCTTGACAAAGATGGAAGCCAGGCTCTGGACGCCGGCGGGTTTGGCCTGGGGCCAGCGCATGGCGGTGAGGCCCTGCCAGAAGGCCTGGAAGGGCAGGGAGACCACGTGCTGGGGTTTGACCCGGCGGCCCCAGCCCTTTTTCAGGGCCCCGCCCAGGTCCAGGATGCGCACCTTGATGGGCAAATCCGAATCCAGGTCCACCACCTCGCCGACGGTGTCGATTTCATTTTCAGTAAGCTTAAACATCTCCCGCATGGAAAATTCGTGGGCGTAGCGGATGAGGTCGTGGAAGGAGCGGCAGTTTTCCGGGGTGAAGGCGGCGTCATCCTGGGGGTTGATGAGGTTGAGGGGGACGATCTGGGTCACCACGGCCTGCAAGGTTTGAAACACCGGGCTGTCGGCCAGGTCGTTCTTGCGGTCCCGGGGTTCCAGGAGGGCCGGGATGAGGCCGGCGTAGACGTTGCAGTAATTGGCGTCCACGGTGATTTCCTGGCCGGGTTGGAGAATTTGGGTGGCGTTGCCGGTGTTGATTATGGTGGGCACCTGGAATTCCCGGGAGAGCAGCGCCATGTGGCCGGTGGGGCTGCCGGCGTCGGTGATGATGGCCGCGGCCTGGGCCATGACGGTGACATACTTGGGGGAGGTATGCCGGGCCACCAGGACGCCGCCGGCGGGGAAGTCCTTGAGGTCCTCATCCTGGCGCACCAGGACCACGGGGCCGGCGCCCACGCCCCGGCAGGCCACGGCGCCGTGATCCAGGAGGACCGTATACTCTTTCAGGGTCCGGGGCGGCGGCTCGGAGGCCTTGGGGGCCGGGAGCTGGAGGGGGCGGCTCTGGAGGAGCCAGAGTGCGCCGGTGTCATCCAGGGCCCACTCCACGTCCTGGGGTTTGTGGAAATGGGCCTCGAGGATGGCGGCCCACTCCGCCAGCCGGGCCAGTTGGGGCGGCTCCAGGCAGGGGGCGTGGACCAGCGCCGGGGGCACCGGCACTTCGGCCTCGCCGCCCTGGGGGCGGCAGACCAGCATGACCTCCTTGGGGGGGATGGTTTGGGCCAGGACCCGGCCCGGGGGCTGGTAGGCCACCAGGTAGTGGTCCGGGTTGATGACGCCGCCCACGGCGTATTTGCCCAGGCCCCAGACGGCGTTGATGAACGCGGCCTCCTGGTGGGCGGCGTCGGGCTGGCGGGTGAAGAGGACGCCGCTGGCCCGGGCCGCCAGCATGGGCATCACCGCGACGCCCATGGCCAGTTCTTCTTCCTTGAAGCCCTTGTTCTTATAGTAAAACAGGGCTCGGGGGGTGAAGAGGCTGGCGACGATGTCCTGGTAGCGGCCCACCAGGGCTTCGGGAGGGACATTGAGATAGGTGGCGTACTGGCCGGCGAAGGTGAGGGTGAGGTCCTCGCCCACCGCGGAAGAGCGCATGGCCACCAGGGGGCGGCGGCCCTCCCGGGCGGCCAGGCGGTCGTAGGCCGCGGTGATGGCGGCCTCCAGTTCCGGGGGCACCTGGGCCGCGAGGATCATCTGCTTGAGTTCGTCGCTGACCCGGGCCAGGCTGTCCAGATCGTCCAGGCGCCAGTGGCCCAGCAATTCGGTGAGGCGGGCCGCCAGATGATTGTGGTCCAGGAAGACCTTGTAGGCGTAAGTGGAAATGGCGAAGCCGGAGGGGACCGGCAGGCCGACGCGGTTTTTGACTTCGCCCAGGTTGGCGTTTTTGCCCCCCACGACCTCGTGGAGGCCGGCGTCCAGGTCGTCAAAATCAAGCACCAGGGGGGCGGGGGGGATTTCCCGGCGGCGGTTGAGCACGGCCTCGGCGGCGGTGCTGATGCGGTCCAGGGCCTGGGTGAGGGCCGGATAGCGGCCGCCCCCCAGGCCGTTGAGGGCGTCAACCATCCGGCCGGCTTCCTGACGGAGTTGCGTGACCGTGGCGCGGATGTATTGGAGGTCAAAGAGGTAATCGCCGGAGAGCTTTTCCTCCATGTCGGCCATGAGGCTCAAGGCCTGGTTGTTGGCGGCGAGCAAGGTCTGGAAATGGGAATATTTTGCCGCCAGCTCCGCCTGGGTCTGGCGCGGGGCCGCCTTGGTGAGACGCTGCCAGGCGCGCTTTAGGGTGGTCACCATCGCTCCCCATTTTCCATTTCGGCAAAGCCTGCCGTTATCCTCCAACAATGTAAAATTATATCAAATTTTCGCCTAATTGTCAGTTAAGCCCACCTGCCGGTGGGTCTAAACTTTTGCTTTGCAAAGTTCAAGGTTCAAGTTTCAAGGTTCAAAGTTTATGCGCCGCCGAGGGCGGCGGCGCCATATTTTAGGGAAATTGCACCAGGCATCCACCCTAATAGACCAGTAGCAGATAGGCGGTGGCCAGGCCCACGGTGATGAGCATGGGTATCAGGCAGGCCTTCATATAGGCCATGAAGGAGATGTGGTAGCCGGCCTTTTCCGCCAGGCCCACGGTGACCACGTTGGCCGAGGCGCCGATCATGGTGCCGTTGCCGCCCAGACAGGCCCCCAGGGCCAGGGCCCACCAGAGGACCCCGGACTCGGCGCCGGGGATGCTGTGATTGAGAAAGGCGACGATGGGGAGCATGGTGGCGGTGAAGGGGATGTTGTCGATGGCGGCGGAGGCGATGGCCGAGACCCAGAGGACCAGGACGATGGCCACCATCAGGTTGCCCCGGGAGAGGTGGGCCACCCATTCGGCGATAAACTGGATCAGGCCGGTCTCTTCGGCCCCGGCCACCACGATGAACAGGGCCATGAAGAAGACCAGCGTGGGCCACTCCACTTCGTGTTCCAGCATCTCGACAATGTCCACCCGGGAGATGGCCAGGAGGAGCATGGCGCCGGTGAGGGCGGCGATGGAGGGCTCCATGTGGAAGACCCCGTGGAGGACGAAAAGGCCGATGGTGAAGGCCAGCATCACCAGGCACTTGATGAGGAGGGTCTTGTCGGTGATGCGGTATTCCTCTTTCATGTACGCGGTGGTGCGCTCCACGTCCTTGACTTCGGCCTCCTTATAGGAGCGGCGGTACCAGAAGATGTAAAAGACCGTGGTGAAGACCAGGCAGATGAGAATAATGCCGGTGAGGTTGTGCAAAAAGGCCCCGAAGGAGAGGTTGGCGTAGGAGCCGATGAGGATGTTGGGGGGATCGCCGATGAGGGTGGCGGTGCCGCCGACGTTGGAGGCGAAGACCTCGGGAATCAGCAAGGCGATGGGGTTCAACTTCAGGGCCACGGCGATTTCGATGGTCACCGGGATCATCAGGAGCATGGTGGTGACGTTGTCCAGGAAGGCCG
>CAYNMI010000161.1:0-6325 GCA_964398095.1 uncultured Desulfobacca sp. | reverse complement strand
CATTATGTTAGCCGGAGAGTTTGTTGCATCTGAATCTGAAATTGGTATAAGACTTTCGCAGAGGTCTTAACTTGGTATCAGGGGGAAAATGGAAAAACTGCCGGCCGCGAGCTTACCACGCGCCACGGCAGCCGGAGACTGGCCCCAACCGCCGTGAACGATGCTCTCACCAGAAAGGGAATGGGGGCCTCGCGGCCATTGAAACGGTGTGCGGCCCTTATTCCGAGGCGCTCTCCAGGGCGTTGACCTGCCGGGTGAGGCGGGAAATCTTGCGCGCCGCGGCCCGCCAATGCAGGGTGCCCTTGCCGGCCACCCGGGCGATCACCGGGATGGCAGTCTTCAAGGCCGCCTGGGCCTCTTCAGTGCTCTTTTGGGTCACGGCCTGGCGCACCTGGCGCACCACGTTCTTGATCCGGGTTTTGCGGCTTTGGTTGCGCTGCCGCCGTTTTTCGTTCTGTCGTGCCCGCTTCATGGCGGATAAATGTCTGGCCAATGTCGTCCTCCGAATTTAATGCTTTATAAGTTTGTCTGAAGCGAGGATTTTTGTCAAGGGAGGCGGGTTTCCGGATACTGCCGGAAGAACAACCAAAAGTAGCTCACCCCGGAAGCCAGCGTGGCAATAAGGGCCAGCCATAACAACACCATGCCCAACTCGTGAAAATCCAGGCCCACATACGGATAATGTAAAATCAAGGCCGTGAGCGCCGCCATCTGCAGCAGGGTCTTGGCCTTGGCCCAGCGGTCGGGAGCCAGGATGATGCCTTCCGCCGCGGCCAGGCCCCGGAGGCCGGTGACCGCCAACTCCCGCCCCACGATGAGAAAGGCCATCCAGGCCGGCACCCGGCCCATGGGGATCAGCATGATCAGAGCGGCCGAGACCAGCAGCTTGTCGGCCAGGGGGTCCATGAATTTACCCAGCCGGCTCACCAGGCGGTGACGCCGGGCCAAAAAGCCGTCCAGGAAATCGGTGGCTCCCGCCAGGAGAAAACACAGCGCCCCCAGAAAACTGGCCCAGCGCCCGGGAAAACACAGGAGGAGCACCACCACGGGCACCGCGGCGATCCGGGCCCCGGTGAGCAGGTTCGGGGTCCCCCAGCTATTGAGGTCTACCTGGGCCATGTCAGGATTTGCGGACGCGCTCCCAATCCTCCAAAAACTTTTGTAAGCCGATATCCGTCAGGGGATGCTTCAAAAGCTGCATCATCACCCCGAAGGGAACGGTGGCGATATCGGCCCCGGCCAGGGCGCCCTCCAGGACGTGCAGGGGGTGGCGCACCGAGGCCACGATGATTTCCGTATCGAAACCGTAATTCTCAAAAATGGTGACGATCTGCTCAACGATTTCCATGCCCCGGTGACTGATGTCATCCAGGCGCCCGATAAACGGACTGACGTAGGCGGCGCCCGCCTTGGCGGCCAACAGGGCCTGGAGCGGCTGGAAGATCAAGGTGACGTTGACCCGGATGTCCTCTGCCGCCAGAATCCGGGTGGCCTTGAGCCCGTCCGGGGTCATGGGGATCTTGACCGCCACCCACTCATGGATCCGGGCCAGTTCCCGGGCCTCGGCCACCATAGCGTTGACCTCGGTGGCCACGACCTCGGCGCTCACCGGCCCCTGCACCAACTCGCAGATGGTGCGGATATGCTCTTTGAACTGCTCTTTGGCGCCAATGCCAATCTTGGCGCACAGACTGGGGTTGGTGGTAACGCCGTCCACCAGGCCCAGGCTATGGGCCTCCTTAATCTCATCCAGCTTGGCGGTATCGATAAAAAATTTCATAAAAGACCTCTTATAATATCATAAATCAACTCTTGCCACTACTCAGGAAGCGCTTCAAACAGCCTTCGGAGCAGAAAAAATACGCCTTGCCGCCCTTGACGGTCTTGAGGGCTTCTCGCCGGGGGATAAAGGTCTTGCACACCGGGTCCTGGACCAGGACATCGGGTTCCTGGTCTTCCAGGGGTTTGGGGGTCTGCGGCCAGAGGCCCAGAGCGCCGGCCACGCTTTTGATGACCCGGTAACCCAGATATCCCAAGCCCAGGCCTAAGAGCAGACGAAACATCAGGTCTTGTCCTCAATTCTGTAAAATCGGTTGCAAGGCCGCCCGGTCGGCGGGGTCCAGTGCGGCCAACAGGTCTTGGGCGCTCTTCTGGAGCACCGGGTGCCAGGCCCGGGGGGCGATTTCCGCCAGGGGGGCCAACACGAAGGCCCGGCGATGCATCTCCGGGTGAGGCACCACCAGGTCAGGGGCAAAGATCACTTCCCCGTTATACAGTAACAGATCCAGGTCCAGGCGCCGGGGCCCCCAGCGTTCCCCCCGGACCCTTCCTAAGGCCGTTTCCACCTGCTGCAGCAGCCGCAGTAACTCTTCCGGACCCAGGCGGGTGCGCAGCCGGGCCGCGGCATTGACGTACCAGGGTTGATTCTCCGGCCCCAGCGGCGGGTTCCGGTAGAAGGCGGAAACCCGGGTCACCTCCACTTCTTCCGCGGCGTTGAGGCGTTTCAGGGCGTCCCGTAGCTGGACCTCGGGGACGCCCAGGTTGGCCCCCAACCCCAGGTACGCAATTACCGGAGTCCGCTCGGTGATGGCGGCGAATCCCAAAGGCATAGGTTAATCATATCTTATTTCTAGTTACCGGATAAAGGCTTTTTCGGCAAGATCGTGATCACCGGCATCAGGCCCGTGGCAATGCGGGCGGCCACCAGCCGGGAGCCCCGGTCATTGAAATGGGCCACGTCGCAGATATTTTCTTTCACCGGCGGGATCTCCCCGGCCAGGTCGATCACCAGCACGCGATTGCGCGCCCCCACGTCCCGGATGGTGCGATTGAGCCGGTCAAAGGCGTCTTTAAAGGCCGCATAGGTGATTCCCTGGCTGACTTCCAGTTGATGCATCATCTTTTTGATCAAGGGATCAGGATGGCTGGTCAGGCGGCTGGGCATGGTCATGAGCACCGGGGTGATCCCCCGGGCCCGGCAAATGTTGATGAACGTCTGCAAGTTCAAGGAAAATTCCCGGACCAGCAAACCCTGGTCGATGGTGATTTTCTTGCCCCGGACGTCCTTGAACTCATCCCCTTTGGACTTATGCCCGAAGGTGAAGATTTTCTTCACTTCCCGGGAGAGATAGGGAAACGTCAGATCCCGGACCAGGTGGAAGGTCTGTTCCAATTCCTTCCCCACGGTCTTGAAATTCGGCTTTTGCTCGATCAGAGGCGACCGGGACGGATTGTGATTCCAATAGGTCTTTTCGTACATCAGGATGGCCAGGTCGTTGATATTGTGCATCATGACGACGATGTCGGGCTTCAGCGGCAACACCTTATTCACCAGGATATTGATGGAGTGCAAGGTGTTGTTGCCGCTGCGCCCGGCATTGTAGGAGTTTACCTTGAGACCGGTCCGTTGTTCGATGAGACGCCCCGCCAGGTAAGGGAAGCGGTCCTTTTCGTCCACGTAAACGCATTCGGTGGTGGAGCCGCCCAAAAAGGCGATGGTCAGGTCGGGGTGCTCGTGAATCTTGGAGGGCATGATAAAGCCCTGGCGATCCACCCGGAGCACGTAGGGCTTCTGCACCAGGCTGTCGGACATCCGCATGGCGGCGGCGCTGGGGGTCAGGACGTCCCGATATAAGGGATTGAACTCTCTGAGCTTAATGTAGCGTTTGATGCCGATGGGGTTAATCTGGTTATGGGTTCTGACGGCCAGGATCTTTTCGGTCACGAGCGCCAGGCCGCCCACCACCAGCAAGATAATCACCAAGATTATCTTCTTGGGATGCCTCTCCAGCCAGTTTTTGGGGTTTGGCGCATTATCCATCGGTTATGAGGCGAAGGCACTTTCGGGGCAAGCGCAGGCCAAGGGGCTAAATTGTTGGGGGAGCAGTTACCAAGCCGCTCCCATGATTGCCCTGAGGTTAACTAATTTCTCAAGGTTCGCCCCATTACCCTTGAGGCGCACTCCTCCCGGGTGGCGTCCGTCAGCCCAGGCCGGCCAGGCGGGCCAGGGCCTCTTCCAGGCGTTCTTTGGGCACTGTCAGGGCCAGGCGCACGTAACCTTCCCCCGGCTGCCCCAAGCCGTTGCCGGGGATGGTGACGATCCCGGCCTTCTCCAGCAGGTGGGTGGTGAAAGCCATGGAGGTCAGGCCCGACGGCGCCGCCAGCCACACATAGAAGGTGGCCTGGGGCAGCTCCACGTCGTAGCCCAGTTTTTGCAGGCCGCCCACCAGGATATCCCGGCGTTCCTGGAGAATGGCGCAATTTTCCCGGACGCAGCTCTGGTCCGAATCCAGGGCGGCGATGCCGGCCATCTGAATGGCGTTGAACACCCCGGAGTCGATGTTGCTCTTGATCTTGCCCAGGGCGCTCAAAACTTCCCGGTTACCCACCGCCATCCCCAGGCGCCAGCCCGTCATGTTGTAGGTCTTGGAGAGGGAATGAAACTCAATGCCGATCTCCTTGGCCCCGGGAATCTCCAGAAAACTGGGGGGCTTGAAGCCGTCGTAAGCCAATTCGGTGTAGGCGGCGTCGTGAACCGCCACAATCTGATATTCCCGGCAGTAATCCACCACCCGGGCGAAAAACTCCGTATCCGCCACCGCCGCGGTGGGGTTGTTGGGATAATTGAAAAAGAAGGCCTTGGCATCCCGGGCCACCAGCGGGGGGATGGCGTTCAGGTCCGGCAGAAAGCGGTTCTCCCGGGTAAGGGGGAGAAAGTGGCAGTAAGCGCCGGCAAACAGGGTGCCCATCTGATAAACCGGGTAGCCGGGACTGGTCATGAGGTTGATGTCTTCGGGGTTGTTGAGGCCCAGGGGCAGGTGGGCGATGCCCTCTTTGGAGCCGATGAGGGTGAGGACTTCGCTCTCGGGGTCCAGGTCCACCCCAAAGCGCCCCTGATACCAGCGGGCCACCGCCTCCCGGAAGAGGTTCATGCCGGAATAGGCCGGATAGCGGTGGGTGTCCGGGTCATGGATGGCCTCCGTCATCTTGTCGACGATGAACGGCGGGGTGGGAATATCCGGGTCTCCGACGCCCAGGTCGATGATATCCACCCCCCGGGCCTTGACCTCGGCCTTCTTGTCGTCAATCTCCTTAAAGAGATAAGGGGGAATCAGGCCCAGGCGCGCCGCGGGTTCAAAAAGCTGCTTCATTTACCGTGCCCTTTCTGCCACGACTCGATTTCGCAAGGCGCCGATACCCTCCACCCGGATTTCCACCACGTCGCCGGGCTGCATGGGGCCGATCCCCGAGGGCGTGCCCGTGGCGATGACGTCGCCGGGAAGCAGGGTCATGATCCGGGAGATAAACGATACCAAGGTGGCCACCGGAAAGATCAGGTTCCGGGTGCTGGAGTGCTGCCGGCGCTCCCCGTTCAGGTAAGTCTCCACGGTGAGATTGTCCGGGTCCGGGATCTCCGTTTCGATCCAGGGGCCCAGGGGGGCGAAGGTGTCAAAGCTCTTGGCCCGGGTCCACTGGCCGTCTTTTTTCTGCAAGTCCCGGGCGGTGACGTCATTGCACGCGGTGTAACCCAGGACATAGTCCCGGAAGTCCTCCGCCTGAATATTTCGGCAGGTCCGCCCGATCACCACGGCCAACTCCGTTTCGTAGTCCACCCGCCGGGACATGGCCGGATAGACGATATCCTCATCCGGGCCGATGACCGCGGTGGCAGGCTTCAGGAAGAGCAAAGGCTCGTCCGGAATGGGGTAGTTGAATTCCTCGGCGTGATCCCGGTAGTTCAACCCCAGGGCCACGATCTTACTGGGCTCGCAGGGCGCCAGGAGCTTGACCGCCGGCAAGGATAAACTCTCCCCGACCCTATTGTTCAGGCCGCCGTCATAGGGAGTGCTCCATAAGATCTCGATTTTCTCGCCTTCCAGGATGCCGTAACCGGTTCGGCCTTGCAATTCAAAACGTATGATGCGCATAGTTAAGCGTTCAGCCGTCAGCTATCAGCTGTCAGCTAAAATCCTCCCCTTTGACGTTTAACCCTCGTTCCCAAGCTCTGTTTGGACGCCTATTTCAAAAATTCCGGGATGGACTCCCGCCCGCCACCCTTTAGGCCTTACTACCTTAACTAACCTTGAACCTTGAACTTCCCGGAGCAGTCCAAAGCTTGATGTCAAGTATCCAATCTTTTGGCTGAAAGCTGACAGCTCCCCTTACTTCAACCCCAACACATCCTGCATGTCGTAGAGGCCCGGCGGCTGGGAGACGATCCACTCTGCCGCCCGCACCGCGCCCCGGGCGAAGTTATCCCGGCTGTGGGCCCGGTGGATGACCTCGATCCGCTCGCCCATGCCACCGAAGATTACCGTGTGCTCCC
>CAYNMI010000160.1:0-6326 GCA_964398095.1 uncultured Desulfobacca sp. | reverse complement strand
ATACCAGGACGCCGTCCGCCCCCTTGGTGAGGGCGTTGATCACCAGGTTGGGGTGCACCATACCGGAACACATGACCCGGATGACCCGGCCGTTAGGGGGATACTGGATGCGGGAGACCCCCGCCAGGTCCGCCCCGGCATAGGAGCACCAGTTACAGCAGAAGGCGATGATTAGAGGTTCGTACTGGTCTTCCATGTTAAAACCCCCTGGCTGTCAGCTATCAGCTTCCAGCGGTCAGCTTGGTACAGAACAGGGTTTATTGGTTCCCGGTTCCCCGGCTGGGCTGGGGAACCCCCGCGGGCGGCGCACCTGTGGAATCCGGCCCCCAAGTTGCCCATGGGCACGATATGGGGCCAGGCCCGCCTATAATGCCCCAAAGCAGTGGGGAGCAAATTTTACCATACATCGGTTCACTGCTCGCTGTCCACTCTTAAATCAACCCGATAGCCGCTTCCACCTGGGCTTCTAGCTGCTCCGGGGTGAACCCGGCCACGTAGACGCCCTGCTTGGGACAGGTGGCCATGCACGAGCCGCAGCCCTTGCACTGGATGGGGTTGACTTCTATGGTCTTCTTGAGGTTGCCGTCCTTCATGTATTCCAGCAGGGTGATGGCGTGGAACGGGCAGGCGTCCACGCAGAAGGCGCAGCCGTCGCAGTTCTCGTCCACCGGGGTCGAAATGATGGACTCCATCTGCAGGAATTCCTTGGACAGGATGGTGCTGGCCCGGGAGGCGCAGGCCAGGGCCTCGGCTACCGACTCCTGGACCGGCTTGGGATAATGGCACAACCCCGTCAGGTAAATCCCTTCGGTGGAGGCCTCCACCGGCTTGATCTTGGCATGGGCCTCGGTGAAAAAGCCCTCGGCGTTGAGGGGCACCTTGTAGAGTTCCGCCAACGGCGCATTATTGTGCGGAATGATGGCGGAGGCCAGGGTCAGCAGGTCCACCATGAGACTCACGGGCCTCCCCAGGACCTGATCCTTGACCGTGACCTTGAGGCGGCCGTCCGCTTCTTCCACGTGGGGCGGTTCCGCCAGCCGGTAGTGGATGAAGACCACGCCCAATTCCCGGGCCTTCCGGTAGAGCAGCTCCCGCTCGCCATAGGTGCGCATATCCCGGTAGAGGATATACACTTCCATCTCCGGGTTCATCTCCTTCAATTTGATGGCGTTGTCCACGGAATGGGCGCAGCAGACCTTGTTGCAATAGGGGCGCTCGGTATTCCGGGACCCGACGCACTGGATAAACGCCGCCGCCTGGGCCTGCTGCAGCCGCTCGGTTTTCCCCATGATTTCGGCATCCATATCCAGGGACAACAGCACGTTGGGGTTCTGGTTATAGAGGAATTCCCCTTCCGGCCGGTAGGGCTCGGCCCCGATGGCCAGCACCACGATGCCGTGCTGGATGACCTCTTTATTGGAGAGGGTGGACGTGAAGTTGCCCACCACGCCTTCCACCTCCTCCACCACCGACTCGAAGTGCAAGGAGATATTGGGGTGGGAGGTCACCTTCTTGATGACCGCCTCCAGGCGGGGGGCGACCAAACCGCCCCGCCAGGTCGTGTGGAGCTTGCGGGCATGTCCGCCCAGGCGCGGTTGCCGCTCCACCAGGTGCACCTTGAAACCCTGGTCCGCCAGGCCCAAAGCCGACGTCATGCCCGCCAGGCCGCCGCCCACCACCAGGGCCGTCTTGTCGATGGGCACCGTGAGGTATTCCAGGGGCTGCAGCAAGCGGGCCTTGGCCACCGCCATGCGGATCAGGTCCTTACACTTCTCCGTGGCCATGTCCGGCACGCTTTGATGCACCCAGGTGCACTGATTGCGGATGTTGGCCATCTCAAAGAGATATTTATTGAGGCCGGCGGTGCGCAGCATGTCCTGGAAGATGGGCTGATGGGTAGACGGGCTGCACGCCGCAATCACCACCCGGTTCAGATTGTTCTCCTTGATTATCTCGGCCATCTGGCTCTGGGCATCCTGGGAGCAACTGAAGAGGTTGGGCTGCGCGTAGGTCACCCCAGGGATTTCTTTGGCATATTCCACCAGGGCAGGCACGTCGGCGATGCCCCCGATATTTATGCCGCAATTGCACACGAACACCCCCACCCGGGCCGGTTCTCCTTTGACCTCCTCCTCGGGCGGGTAAACCTTCGCCTGAGTCAGGGTGTCCCGAGCGCCCGCCAATATGCTGGAGGCCGCTCCGGCCGCGGCGCTGCCTTCCATGACCGACTGGGGGATGTCCTTGGGGCCGTTGAAGGCGCCGCAGGAATAGATCCCCTCCCGGAACGTGCTGGTGGGCGCAAAACAGTTGGCCTCGACAAAATTATTGGGGCCTAGCGGAACATCGAGCCGCTCGGCCAAAGCCACCGTGTCCGGGGGAATCACCATCCCCACCGACAGGACCACCATATCGAAGATTTCGTCCTGGATCTCGCCCGCTTCGCTGATGTACCGGACCTCCAGGTCGCCGTTATCCCCCGCCGGGGTCACGCTGTGCACCCGGGACCGGATCAGGCGGGCCCCCTGGTCCTTGCTGCGCACCATGTATTTTTCAAAATCCTTCCGGGGGGTGCGCATATCCATGTAAAACAGCGCCATGTCCAGGTCCGGCCCGATGTGCTCCCGGGCGATCATGGCCTGTTTCAGGGCCGCCATGCAGCAGAAATTGGAGCAGTAGGGGTACTGGCCTTCCCGGTCGCTCCGCATGCCCACGCAGTGGAGCCAGGCGATTTTCTTGGGCTCCTTATGGTCCGAACG
This sequence comes from uncultured Desulfobacca sp., assembly GCA_964398095.1. GTDB lineage: Bacteria > Desulfobacterota > Desulfobaccia > Desulfobaccales > 0-14-0-80-60-11 > 0-14-0-80-60-11. The sequence continues at coordinate 3,570 of CAYNMI010000160.1, read as the reverse complement.
CCTGACCACATGGCCGGCATAGGGGCCGCCGGGGCTGAGAATGCGCTCGAATTCCATGCTGGTGTAGACATTGGGGTACTTGCCGTAGCCGTAAGTCGCGATGCCGCTGGGATCAAAGGGTTTAAAACCGGGCGCCAGGATAACGGCCCCCACGTCCAGGTTGACGCTCTCATCCTGCTGCTGGTAATCAATGGCCCCCGCCGGACAGATCTGGGAACACAGGCCGCAGTCGCCCGTGAGGATATTGATGCAGTTCTTCGGGTCGATGGAGGGCGTGGCGGGCACCGCCTGGGGATAGAGACGGGAGATATTCCCCTGGGACACCAGCTTGGCGTTGAATTCGGAGAATTTGGGTTTGGGCGTATTGCCGCTGATCTTGGCCAGGTCGTTGATATGGCCGGTGGGGCACACGAAGAGGCAGGCCCCGCAGGTGCGGCAGGTCTGCGAGAAATCCCCGAAGGGGGTCATGACCTCCCGCTTGGCGCCCCGGCCCATCATGCCGATGGCTGAGGCATGCTGCACTTCATGACACATGCGCACGCATTTACCGCACAGGATGCAGTCGCTCTCGCCTTTGGGGAAACTGGGCTCCGCCAGCCCCAACTCCTGGGCCATGATCTGGAGGGCCGGCACTTCCGGACACCGGGACAGGAGCAGGTCCATGACAAACTTCCGGGCTTCCTGCACTTCTTCGGTGTCGGTTTGCACCGTAATCCCTTCGGCCACCGGGTAGGTGCAGGCCGTGGTGAGCTGGGTGCGGGGGCCGGCGGTGACTTCCACCATGCACAGACGGCAGCCGCCGTAGGGCTTGAGCCCCTCAAAATGGCACAGGGTGGGAATATTGACGCCCATCTTCCGGGCGGCCTCCAACACCGTGGTTCCTTCCGGAACTTCAATGGGCCGATCGTTGATGGTCAGGTTGATCATTGCATTTTCCATCATTAAGCCACCACAATCGCATCAAATTTGCAGCCGTCGAAACAGGTGCCGCACTTGATGCACTTTTCTTGGTCGATCCGGTGTGCTGCTTTCTTGGAGCCCATCACCGCTTCCCCCGGACACCGGAGGCGGCAGAGCTGGCAGCCGGTGCACTTATCCTCCAGGATGGTGAAGGTGATCAACGGCTTGCAGACCTTGGCCGGGCACTTATGGTCCCGGATGTGGGCCTCGTATTCATCCCGGAAATACTTGATGGTGGTCAGGATGGGATTGGGGGCGGTGGCCCCCAGGCCGCACAGCGCCGTCTTTTTGATGAGCTGCGACATCTTCTCCAACTTCTCGATGTCGCCCTCCTGGCCCCGGCCCTCGGTGATGGCCTCCAGCATCTCCTTGAGCCGCAGGGTCCCTTCCCGGCAGGGGGTGCATTTGCCGCAGGATTCGTCCCCGGTGAATTCCAGGAAGTATTTGGCGACGTTCACCATGCAATCTTTTTCATCCATGACGATCATGCCGCCGGACCCCATGATGGAGCCTAGGGCCGCCAGGGAGTCGTAGTCCACCGGGGTGTCCAGAAGCTCCTCCGGGATACAGCCCCCCGAGGGGCCGCCGGTTTGCACCGCCTTGATGGCCCGGTCGCCGATGATGCCGCCGCCCAGGTCGTAAATCATCTCCCGCAGGGTGATCCCCAGGGGCACTTCCACCAGGCCGGAGTTGTTGACCTTGCCCACCAGGGAAAATACCGTGGTCCCCTTGCTGGCGCCGCTCCCCAGGGAGGCGTACCAGTCGGCCCCCCGGGCCACAATGGGGGCGATGTGGGACCAGGTCTTGACGTTGTTGATGGTGGTGGGCTTGCCCCAGAGCCCGCTCTGGGCCGGAAAGGGCGGCCGGGGACGGGGTTCGCCCACCCGCCCCTCGATGGAGGCGATGAGCGCGGTTTCCTCGCCGCAGACAAAGGCCCCGGCGCCTTCCCGAATCTTCAGCTTGAAGGCAAAATCGCTGCCGAAGATCTTCTCCCCCAGGAGCCCGAATTCCTGGGCCTGGGCGATGGCCGTCTTCAGATGCTCGATGGCCAGGGGATACTCCGCCCGGCAGTAGACATAGCCTTCCCTGGCCCCCATGGCATAAGCCCCGATGGCCATGCCTTCGATGACCGCATGGGGGTCGCCCTCCAGGATGCCCCGGTCCATGAAGGCCCCGGGGTCCCCTTCATCGGCGTTGCAGATGACGTACTTGACGTCTCCCGGGGAATTCCGGCAGAATTCCCATTTGAGCCCCGTGGGAAACCCGGCCCCGCCCCGGCCCCGCAGGCCCGAGGCCTTGATCTGGGCGATCACCTCTTCCGGGGTCATGGTGGTGACCGCCTTACACAGCGCCTGGTACCCCCCCCGGGCGATGTACTCCTCGATGCGCTCCGGGTTGATGAAGCCGCAATTCCTCAGGGAGATCTTCACCTGCTTGTGGAAGAAGGGCAGTTCTTCATAGGGGGGAAATTCCACCGGCAACTCCGGCGGATGCGGATTGGCATAGGGCCGGGCCACGCCCTCCACCAGGAAATCCTCCTGGTCGATGCGGCACAGGGTCTTGTCCTGGAAGATCTCTCCGGCCTTAATGGCCTCCACCAGGGCCTCCGCCGCCTCCGGGGTCATGCCCTGGTAGCTCAGGCGCACCTTCTTGGGATAGATCACATCCACCAGGGGCTCCCGCTGGCAAAAGCCGATGCAGCCGGTCTTGGCCAGGACCACGTCCAGGCCCAACTCCTCGATCTTTTTGACCAGGGCCGCGTAGACCTTGTCCGCCCCGGCGGAGATGCCGCAGGTAGCCATCCCCACCATAATCTTGATTTTATCCGGATAAGTCAGACGGAGACCCTGCTCCTTGACTTCTTTGAGCTGCTCCAAACTCGTAATCTTCATAAGCTGGCCGTTTCGATGTAGGAATCAACGATCTTGGAGATCTGGTCCGGATTCACCCGGCCGAAGGTGGCATCCCCGATCCGGATGGCCGGCGCCAAGGCGCAGCAGCCGATGCAGCGCACCACTTCCAGGGTGAACAACATGTCCTCGGTGGTCTCGCCGTGCTTGATGCCCAGCTTCCGCTCCATACGCTCCAGCAAGCGGGGCGAGCCTTTGACGAAACAACCCGTACCCAGGCAGACATTGATGATGTTTTTGCCCCGGGGCACCAGGCTGAAGGCATTATAGAAGCTGGCCACCCGCAGAATCTCCGTCAGGGGGATCTTCAGCTCATCGGAGACGTGTTCCAGGGCGGGGCGGGGCAGCCAGTTGAAGCGGCGATTGATGTCCAGCAACACGGGGAGCAGATTGCCGGGCTCGTCCCGGTAGGTCCCGATGATCCCCGCCACCACGCCTTCATCCGTCACCTCGGCGTAGGCGCTGCGGGCCTGGGCTTCCGCTTCCGGCAATTGCACTTCATAACGGATGGGACAGACTTCCAGGCAGGACCCGCAGCCCGTGCACTTGGCCTGGTCCACGTAGCGGGCTTTCTTCTCCAGGGTGGCCGTGAGATTCCCCGGCTCCCCCGTCACGTCTCTCAGTTCGGTGAGGGTATGCAGTTGGATGTTAGTGTGCCGGCCGACCTCGACCAGCTTGGGCGAGATAATTCACATGGCGC
>CAYNMI010000159.1:0-6345 GCA_964398095.1 uncultured Desulfobacca sp. | reverse complement strand
AACCTGCCAGGTCCGCGGCGGAATAGGCTCAGTAGTGGCAACAAAACCCGACAATCTTCGGCTCAAACGGTTCCATCGGTGGACTCCTCTCTCATTCCATCTCGTTACCAAGTTCTCCTTGGGAACGCTTCTATTGCGCCCAAGCTGAGCTTGGGCTCCTTAATACAAAGTCTTGATCTTGGCGCTGATCTGGTCGTCTTCAAAATGGGACAATTGAATCACGTTGGCCGGGCACTCCGAGGCGCAGGTGCCGCAGCCCTGGCACAGGGCCTCGTTGATCTCGGAGACGTTGTCCCGGCTGACCTGCGGCACGCCGTACGGGCAGGTCCGGACGCACACCAGACAGGCGGCGCAGCGCTCCGGGTCCACGTGGGCCGTGACCCCGCTGATGGTCTGGTTGACGTCCGCCAGAAACGCCCCGGCCCGGGAGGCCGCGGCCATGGCCTGGGCCACGCTTTCCCCGATGAGCTTGGGGGAATGGGCCATGCCGCAGAGGAAGATGCCCTCCGAAGCGAAATCCACCGGGCGCAGCTTGGCGTGGGCCTCGATGAAGAAGCCGCCGGCGTTCCGGGGGAGCTTCAACAGCGACGCCAATTCCTCGGTGTCATTGGCCCGGGCCCCGGCGCTCAAGACCACCGCGTCCACGGGCATGGAGACGGGGCGGCCCAGGACGTGGTCTACAAAGGTGACGCCCAACTGCCCCTGGTCGTTGCTGACCTGGGGCACATGCTCCGGGTCGAACCGGGAGAAGAGCACGCCCTGGTCCCGGGCCTCCCGGTAATAATCCTCCAGGAAGCCGTAGGTGCGCATATCCCGGTAGAGGATCACCACGTCCATCTCCGGGTTGAGTTCCTTGAGCTGCAGGGCGTATTTCACCGCCCCCTGGCAGCAGATGCGGCTGCAGTTGGGGTTCTCCTCATTCCGGGAGCCCACGCACTGCACCATGACCACCCGGTTCCATTCCGCAGCCGCCTCCGGGGTCTTGTGGAGGAAATCGCCCAGTTCCAACTGGGTCAGCACCCGGTCGTGTTCGCCGTAAAGGAATTCCTTGGGCTGGTACTCATGGGCGCCGGTGGCCACCACGGTGACGCCGTGGTCGATTTTCCGCTCGTACATGGCGGGCCCCACCAAAACTTCCGTGGTGAAGTTGCCCTTGTAGCCGCTGAAGCCCACCACCAGGGCCCCGGTGAGCACCTGGATCTTGCCGTGGGCCTGGACCCGCTCAATGAGCTGCTCCAGGTAAGTCTGGACGTCCAGGCCCTCGATGGTCTTATGGACGCGGCGGCCCATGCCGCCCAGTTCCGGTTCCTTCTCCAGGAGGATGGTCTCAAACCCCTGGTCCCCCAGGTTAAGGGCGGCGTTGAGACCGGCGATGCCGCCGCCGATGACCAGGGCCCGCTGGTTGATGGTCAGGGGCTTCTCCATCAGGGGCTTGAGCAGGGAAGCCCGGGCCACCGCCATGCGCACCAGGTCCTTGGCTTTGTCCGTGGCCTTGTCGTGCTCCTTCATGTGGACCCAGGAGTCCTGGTTGCGGATGTTGGCCATTTCGAAGAGGTACTTGTTCAGGCCCGCGTCGATCAAGGTCTCCCGGAACAGGGGCTCGTGGGTGATGGGGGTGCAGGCCGCCACCACGACCCGGTTCAGCCGGTGTTCCTCGATGACCTGGGTCATCCGCACCTGGGTGTCCTGGGAGCAGGTGAACAGGTTGTCTTCCACGTAGGCCACGTTGGGCAGGGTCCGGGCGTAGTCCGAGAGCTCCGGGACGTTGACGATGCCGCCGATGTTGATGCCGCAGTTGCACACGAAGACCCCGATGCGGGGCTCGTCCTCCGGCCGGATGACTTTGGGTTCGGGCGCCTGCCGGGTCTTGGTCTCGGTCCAGCGGACGTCGCCCAGGAGGGCGCTCACCGCCCCCGCCGCGGCCGAGGCCTGCATGACCGATTCGGGGATGTCCTTGGGGCCCTGCATGGCGCCGCAGACGTAGATGCCTTCCCGGGAGGCGGCCACGGGGGCGAAGGGGGTGGTGGCCACGAAATCATGGCCATTGGTGGAAATTTCCAGGGTCTGGGACAGTTCCCGGGCGGCCTGGCTCACCTCCATGCCCACGGAGAGCACGATCATATCGAAGGCTTCGGTCTTTTCCTCGCCGGTTTCATCGGCGTAGCGGATCTCTAAACCGCCGTCCGGCAGGTCGTAGATGCTATGAATGCGGGACCGGATGAACCGCACCCCGTGTTCGTCTTTGGCGCGGTTGTAGTAGAGTTCGAAGTCCTTGCCGAAGGTCCGCATATCCATGAAAAAGATGGCGGTATCCAGCGGATAAGGCGCGTGCTCCTTGGCGATCACCGCTTCTTTGATGGCGTACATGCAACAGACCGAGGAGCAATAAGTATGGTACTTCACGTCCCGGGAGCCCACGCACTGGAGCCAGGCGATCTTCTTGGGTTCCTGGTGATCCGAGGGCCGCACCAGGTGGCCGCCGAAGGGCCCGGACGCGGAGAGGATGCGCTCGAACTCCAGGGAGGTAACCACGTTGGGATAAGAATCGTAATGGTAGGTCCCGCACTTGGTGGGGTTGAAGGTTTGAAACCCCGGGGACAGGAGCACGGACCCCACCCGGACCTCCCTGGTTTCGGGCTGCATGGTGTGGTCGATGGCCCCGGCCTGGCAGGCGGCGACGCACTGCATGCACTCGGAGCAGACCCCGCAGTTGAGGCAGCGGGCCGCCTCCCTCTGGGCCTGTTCTTCGGTGTAGCCCGTGGCGATTTCGTCAAAGCAGCTACAGGTGTATTCCGGCGGCAGGGCCGCCATGGCTTCCCGGGGCTGGCCGGCCTCGTCCTTGGGGACCTCGGCCCAGCGTCTGTGGGCCTCTTGGCCTTCGGTGCGGCCCGCGGCCAGGTCCACCCCCCGGATATACCGGTCAATGGACGCCGCGGCCTCGATGCCGCCCCCCACCGCCTCAATGGCGATCCAGGGGCCGGTGTGCACGTCGCCCGCGGCAAAAACCCCGGGCCGGGAGGTCTCGTAGGTGGTGTCATTCACTTCGATGGTGCCCCAGCGGGAGAGCTTGACGCCGCACTCCGCCAGAGGACCCTGGGCCGCTTCCTGGCCGATGGCCGGCACTACCATGTCCACCGGCAACTCGAACTCGGCGCCTTCAATGGGTACCGGCCGCCGCCGGCCGGAGGCATCGGGCTCGCCCAACTCCATTTTCTGGCAGAGCAGCCCCATGACCTTGCCGTCCTGGCCGGTCAGCACCTTCAGGGGCGCGGCCAGATAGACGATTTCCACGCCCTCGCAGGTGGCCTGTTCGATCTCATGGGCAAACGCGGGCATCTCTTCCCGGGATCGGCGATAGACGATGGTCACGTCCGAACCCAGGCGCCGGGCGGTGCAGGCCACGTCGATGGCCACGTTGCCGCCGCCGATGACCGCCAGGCGCTGGCCCACGGTCAAGGGTTCGCCCAGGTTCCGGCGTCGCAGGAATTCCACCCCCTGGATGACGCCGTCGGCCTCCTCGTTGGGAATGCCCAGGGGTTTGCCCACGTGGCAGCCGATCCCCAGGAACGCGGCTTTATAGCCCTGGTCAAATAACCCGTCCAGGGTGAAATCCCGGCCCAGCGCGGTGTTGGTCTTTAACTCCACCCCCAGGCGCAGGATGTTGTCGATTTCCCGGTCCAGGATATCTTTGGGCAGGCGGTAGTCGGGAATGCCCACCCGGAGCATGCCGCCGCCCTTGGGCAGGGCCTCGAAGATGGTGGGGCGGTAGCCCTTGAGGGCCAGGTGATAGGCGCAGGCCAGGCCCGCGGGGCCGGAGCCGATGACGGCGATCTTCTCCGGTTTGGCCGGAACCAAAGGCGGCGCCAGGCTCCCCAGGTCCACCTGGTCCGCGGCAAAGCGTTTCAGATTGCAGATGGCGATGGGCTCATCCAGTTCGCCCCGCCGGCACTTGGCCTCGCAGGGATGGGGGCAGACCCGGCCCAGGACCCCGGGCAGCGGCAGCCGCTCCATGATGAGTTTGACGGCCTCGGCGTATTTGCCCATCTTGATGAGCTGCACGTAGCCCTGGACGTTGATCTCCGCCGGGCAGGTCAGGGTGCAGGGGGCCCGGTCCAGCTTCTTGATGCCGAAGGCCGCGGGAATCGCCTGGGGATAGAGGCGATAGACCGCCTTCCAGTCGGCCAAACCCTCGTTAAACGCGTCCCGCATGGTCACCGGGCAGACGTTGGCGCACTCGCCGCAGCCGGTGCATTTGGCCGGATCGACGTAGCGGGGCTGTTTTTGCAGGGTGACCTTGAAGTTGCCCGGCTCGCCCTGAATGCCCGCCACGTCGGTGAGGGTGTGGATCTCGATGTTCAGATGCCGGCCGCACTCCACCAGCTTGGGGGAGATAATGCACATGGAGCAGTCATTGGTGGGGAAGGTCTTGTCCAGTTGGGCCATGACCCCGCCGATGGCCGGCTTAGTTTCCACCAGATGGACAGAGAAGCCGGAGTTGGCCAGGTCCAGGGAGGCCTGGATGCCGGCGACGCCTCCCCCCACCACCATCACCGCGCCCACGTTGCCGTTATTCCGGGCTGATTCTTTAGCCTTGACGTCTTTTTTTTGCGGCATAATTCCATCCCTTACAAGCAATAAAGATTTCCGGTGGCCTTAGTCCTGCACGTTGAATGGGTAGCTCCATATAACCTACTTGATTTATTGTCATTCTGAGCGCAGCGCAGAATCTGGACCCTTCGCCTGCGGCTCAGGGTGACAGGCTCATTAGAACCAGGCCGCGGCCAGGATCGCCGGCAGTTTGTCCTCCCAGCCGATGGTGGCGAGGAGCACGCCCGGGAATCCTTTGCCTCTGATGACCGTGACTAATTCCGCGGCGATCTGCACGCACTCCCGCACCCGGTCCGGGGCTTTCTGAATCCGGGTGATGAACTCTTCCGGGATCTTCATGTCCATATGGCGGTTGATATAGCGGGCCATGCCGACGCTCTTGAGGAGCAGCACCGTGGGAATAATGGCGGCCGGACGTTTGCCGACCCGGCTCCGGAAATCCTCCAGAACTTCCATGTCGAAAACCGGCTGGGTGGTGAAAAACCGGGCCCCGGCCGCGATTTTGGCGTCCAGGTCCGCCAGTTCCGCGTCCACGCCTTCGGAGCCCAACGGCACCTTGACCGTGGAGCCCACCAGGAATTTGGGAGCCCCTTTGAGATCCACCCCGGCCAGATCCCGGCCCCCCTCCAGGCTCCGGATGGCCTCCAGGAGTTCCAGGAGCTTGAGATCGTGGACGGCCCTGGCCTGATGGTGGTCGCCGTGGGTGATCTCCTCGCCGGTGACCGCCATGACATTGGGGACGCCCAGGGCCTGGGCGGCCAACAGGTCGCCCTGCAGGGCCAGGCGGTTGCGGTCCCGGCAGCACACCTGCATCACCGTTTCCAGCCCCTTGGTTTGCAACAGAAGGGCGCCGCCCAGAGCGCTCAAGCGCATCACCGCGTTGTTCATCTCCGGGACCACGAAGGCGTCCACCTGGCGCTTGACCGCGGTGGCGGCGCTGACCATGTCGGAAACATCCGTGCCTTTGGGCGGTTCCACCTCTGCCAGAATGACGAATTCTCCGGAAGTCAATTTTTCTTGTAATGGCATCGCGGTCCCTCTCTGAAATTATTGGCCTGATCGCACCATGGCGTTGGAGATGGCCAAGATGAGGTCATCCAGGCCGAAGGAATTGACGTGGTAGTAAAAAATCCCCTGGTGCCGGATGCGGCTTTCCTGTTCGGGGTTGTTTTCGTCGGCGGTAATGATAATGGGCAGCTTCCGGTGGAGCCCCTTGATGATGGAGATGGCCTCATAACCCATTTCTTCCGGCAGGCGGGCATCCATGACCAGGACATTGACCTTTTCCTGCTGCAGGGTCATGAGCAGGTCTTTGAGGTTATCCACGGCCTTGAGGCGGTGGCCTTGCTCCGTGACCCAGAAATTCAAATTCTGGGCCAGGTCACAGCCGCGTTGGGCAATCAGCAGGGTGTTACACTTTGCCGTCATCTTCGGCGTCCCGGGTTCCATGAACCGAGTTGATACTACCTGGAGGTTTTCTCCAGCATAGTATGCAAGGCTTATGCCCCCCCGGGGTTTGCCGCGGCGCCCGCGGCTGACGCCGCTCCCGGGGAAAAGCGGTCAGGCCGGCGTCAGGGAATGCGGGGCTTTTTTACCGGGAATCCACAAACATCCAGAATAACTATCTGATTATTCTTAAAAAATTATAAAATGGGTAAAAATGTCACATCTGTGGCCTTCTTGCCGGGAAATTTATGGAGCAGCAAGGGAGGGTTGGGGGCCCGGAGATGGCCGGGG
>CAYNMI010000158.1:0-6346 GCA_964398095.1 uncultured Desulfobacca sp. | reverse complement strand
GGTCCCGCAGGGCCGGCACCGGCCCGAAAAACTCCAGGGCCTGGTCCACCGTCATCTCCAATACTTCGGCGATGCTTTTCCCCTTGTAGCGAATTTCCAGGCTGGCGGCGTTGTAGCGCAGGCCCCGGCAGACCTCGCAGCGCACGTAGACGTCGGGCAAAAAGTGCATCTCGATCTTGTTGATGCCTTCGCCCCGGCAGGCCTCGCAGCGGCCGCCTTTGACGTTGAAACTGAAGCGGCCCGGCTTGTAGCCCCTGAGGCGGGCTTCGGGGACCTGGGAGAAGAGTTCCCGGATGATGGTGAAGACCCCGGAGTAGGTGGCGGGGTTGGACCGGGGGGTGCGGCCGATGGGGCTCTGGTCGATGTTGATCACCTTGTCCAGGGCCGAAAGGCCCCGGATCTGGTCATAGGGCGCCGCGGCAATCTTGGCCTGGTACAGCTTCTGGCGCAGGGCCAGGTACAGGGTGTCCATGATCAGGGTGCTCTTCCCCGACCCCGACACCCCGGTGACGCAGCTCAGCACCCCCAGGGGGATGTCCACCTCCAGGTCCTTGAGGTTGTGGCCCCGGGCCCCCACCAGGCGCAAAAATCCCTGGGGCCGCCGCCGTCCCCGGGGCAGGTGGATTTCCCGCCGCCCCGACAGGTACAGCCCGGTGAGGGAGCGGGCGTGGCGCACCAACTCCTCCGGGGTGCCGTGGAACACCACCCGGCCCCCTTCCCTCCCCGCTCCCGGTCCCATGTCCACCACAAAGTCGGCCTGGCGGATGGTCTCCGGGTCGTGCTCCACCACGATCACGGTGTTGCCCAGGTCCCGAAGCGCCTTCAGCGTATGCAGGAGTTTCTGGGTATCCCGGGGATGCAGCCCGATGCTGGGCTCATCCAAAATATAGAGGACCCCGGAGAGCTTCGAGCCGATCTGGGTGGCCAGCCGGATGCGCTGGGCCTCGCCGCCGGCCAGGGTGGCGGTGCCCCGGTCCAGGCTCAGGTAATCCAGCCCCACCTCCGACAAAAACCCCAGGCGCTCCGTGATCTCCTTCAAGATGCGCCGGGCGATCTCCGCCTGGCGGGGCGAAAGCTCCAGCCTGCCGAACCACTGAAGCGCCCGGGCCACCGTCAGGCCGGTCACCTCGCTGAGGTTGGCGCCGTTGAGCTTCACGGCCAGGGCCTCTTGCCGCAGCCGGGCGCCGCCGCAGTCCGGGCAGGGCCTCAGGCTCATATACTGCTCGATCTCCTCCCGGACCGCGGCCGAGTCCGTCTCGGCATAGCGTTCTTTGAGGAGGGGAATCACCCCGGGAAAAGGCCGGGGGCCATAGAAGCGGCGGCCGCCCTGCTCATAGAAAAAATTGATGGGTTGCCCCTGGGAGCCGAAGAGCAGGCCCTCCCGGGCCTCCCGGGACAAATCCCGGAACGGCGTGTGCATGGAGAAATGGTAGTGCTGCTCCAGGGCTTCCAGCATCTGCTGGTGCCTGAGGGAATGCCGGTGGGCCCAGGGCCGCAGCGCCCCTTCCCGCAGGCTCAAGGCCGGGTTCGGGACCACCAGGTCGGGATCGATGACCAGCCGGGTCCCCAGGCCGCTGCACGCCGGGCAGGCCCCCTGGGGGCTGTTGAAGGAAAACAGCCGGGGCGTGAGTTCCGGCAGGCTGACGCCGCAGTGGTCGCAGGCGAAGCGCTCCGAAAAGAGCAGCTCTTCGCCCCCCGCCACCCCCACCCGGACCACTCCGTCCGCCAGCTTCAGAGCCAGCTCCAGGGAGTCGGTGAGACGCGCCCCCAGGTCTTCTTTGATGACCAGCCGGTCCACCACCGCCTCGATGGTGTTCCGCTTATTCTTGTCGATGACGGGCAGCTCCTCCAACTCCATCACTTCGCCGTTGAGGCGGATGCGGCTGTAACCCTCGCTGCGCAGCCGCTCCAGGAGCTTTTGATGCTCCCCCTTGCGATTCACCACCACCGGGGCCAGAATGGTAATCCGGCTCCCCGGCGGCAGCCCCATGACCTGGTCCGCCATCTGGGGCACGCTCAAGGACGAAATGGGCCGCCCGCACTGGTAACAGTGGGGGATGCCCACCCGGGCGAACAGCACCCTGAGGTAATCGTAGATTTCCGTGGAAGTGGCTACGGTGGAGCGGGGATTCTTGGAGGCGCTGCGTTGCTCGATGGCGATGGAGGGGGACAGCCCTTCGATATACTCCACGTCCGGCTTGTCCATCAGTTCCAGAAACTGCCGGGCATAGGCCGACAGGGACTCCACGTAGCGGCGCTGCCCCTCGGCGTAGAGGATGTCGAAGGCCAGGGTGGATTTGCCCGAACCGCTCACCCCGGTGATCACAATGAACTGATTCCGGGGCAGTTCCAGGTCGATATTCTTGAGGTTGTGTTCCCGGGCGCCCCGGATAATGATCTGATTTACGGGCATCGCTGACTTATCGGCAGACCGCCGGATCGGGGTGGTCAGGTCGTGGTTTTGCCGGCCGCGCCGGATTCCGGCTGCCGGGCCGTTGGTTCTTTCGGCTTGGGTTTGCGGCCCCGTTTCTTCTTGATTTCATAGGGAACAAATTTGATCCCCTGGGCCCGGCCGGCTCCACCCGGCCACAACAGGGGCCCGTTGCCAAAATGCCGGGCGATCTCGGCCAGGGGCCAATCCAGGTATTTGGCGGGAATCACGGTCACTGCTAATTTCAGCCCCAACTCGGGGCGCTCTTTGCCTCTGGGCATGTATCATTCCTTGGGGTGTTAAGGTGATCCGAGACCTGGGTCCCCGCCAAATCCCGCGGGTCCCTGCGTCTGGCAGTTGTCGAGCCATAAATATTCATTTTATCCTTTTTCCTCCCCCGGTGCCACAATTATTCTAAATGATGGATAGTTTACATTATTATTAATCGGGGCGGCAAAGCGGTTTATTAGAGGTAGTTTTTAACCAGGTGTTGGAAAAAGATCTGCACAAATTTCCCGGAAACCACTTCCCATAAACGGAAACGCCCGGGAAATTCTCTGGGGAACTCGGAAGTGAAGGCAAAAAACAATTCCCCCGAGACCTTGGCTAACCCCGGCTCGACGCCCTGGATCACCTCTTGGCGCTCTGGCCCGGCCAAATCAAAGCCGCGGCAGGCCAGCGGCCGGTCCGGAAAAATCAGGCATTCGCCCAATTCGCTCAGGGGACATAAAATCTGGGCTTGCCGGTAAATTTCCGCCCACCCGTCGCCGGCATAATTCCCCCGGTTCGGGTTTTGCAACGCTTTTTGAGCCCGTCCCGCTTCCAGGGCCCGTTGAATGACCCCTTGGCGCGTCCTCCGTCCCAAGGTGGTATTCATCGTATGGCTTATATAAGCCGCCTCAATAAAGGTCATTTCTACCGCTTCCCGGCAACAATCCATATGTCCCTGGCCGCAGAGAGCCCTGGGCCCCTCCTGGGCGAGCTTGGCGTCCACTTCTCCCCGCAACCCGAGATAGTCCCGGAAAAAGGGGGATAAATCCACCAGATGTTTGGTTTCCAGGGAGGGCTCCCGGATGGTTAAGGGGCGTTCCTCTTTGCCGTATTTCCGCAAAAACCACCATTGGTAAAAATTGGCCGCCTGTGACTTAAATCCTTTGAGCTTCTTCCCGGCCAGCTTGTGACCCAGACCCTTGCGGAGGAGGTAGGCCGTGACCACCGTGCCCGTCCGGCCGATGCCGTGGCGGCAGTGCACCAGCACCTTTTTCCCCAGATAAAGGCATTCATCCAGCCAATCCAGGGCCTTCTCCAACTCTTGCAGGTCCGGGGCCTCTTCATCCGGGATCGGGAAAAAATACACCTCAAAGCCGGCGTCGGCTTCTATCCAATGCAAGTCGCAAAACTCGGCGCACAGATTCATAATCGCCTGGATGCCCTGCCGCCGGAGAGAATCCAGGTCCGCATGCGACATGGGCGCCTGCCCCACCGCCAGGTTGTCCGTCACCCAATTCAGTCTATAGCGCTCTTGCATGAGATTGATCCGGCCGGCAGGTCCCCGTCTAAGTTTGCCTTAACTTGGGCCAGGCGTCCTCAACTGTCCGGGACATACCTGCCATAACGCTCCTGAAAGGCCTGTGCCAGGCTCATGGCGTGAGCTTCACCGGTCAGGGCCATGTCCAGCAGGGAGATGTTCCCATGCAGGAGCCCCAGAAGCGTCAGGCGAGGGTACAGGTGGCGGGCCTCCAGCCGTTCGATCCGCGCATCCAGCAAGTCCCCCCGGGTTTTCACCACAAAGCCGGCCCCCTCCAGGACCGTCTTGATTAACCGCACCCGCCACAACCGCTTCTCAAAATCGCCGCCGCCCCCCTTGAAGCGAAAGGCGATATAATTAGCTTCCGCCTCCTCGCCGCACAGCGTGTCCAGCACCGCGAAATGATAGCCGAATCTAAGCGTCAGGTGCAAATAGCTCTTGGAGACAATCGCATAGCTGGCCAGGGCCTTGCCCCGCAGATTCACCAGTCCGGCGCTCACCCGGTCCAGTTCCTCCCAGTCCAGGTGCATCAGACCCTTATGCCAGACCACCTCGGGATGGCTGAGACCCTCCCACCAGGCCCGCATGGGCTCACAAGCAATGAGCTGCGGCTCTATGGTCTTGCCCTCTTGCGCCTCCGGCGAGAGGCCCCCCTCCAGGTCCAGGACATACATGACCAGGGGCAGGTCAGTGGCCAGCCGCCGGGCCTGGCCCAACCCCCGGCCGCTGCGGCCCACCAGGGAAAACATCTCGGCCATGCCCTTTTCGTGGGCAAAACGCACCACGTCGTGCAGGCTCCGGCACTCCTGGGGGCTGAATCCGGCCGACCCCGCCTCAGTGAGAGATAACGGCGTAATGAAGGCCATCATGGCCCGCAGGCGCCGGGAAAATGGGGTTTCCGGGGCGGCGGTTGCCCTGGCCGCATATTTTTTGAGGCCTTCCACCTCCCCCTGATAAATCCGGCCGCGGCCCGCAACCGGGCCGGATTTTAAAGGCCGGGATTGCAACAGGAACAGCCTCCCCTGCTTGTCCTGACACCATTCCACCTCCTGGGGGCTTCCGGCCGTCTTTTCCAGGACCAGCCCCCACTTGGCCAACCTCAACGCCGCCTCCGGCACTAAAAAAACTCTGCCTTCCCCGGCCCGCGTCCGGGGGTCTGGGGGCTTGGTCACGGTTTCTAACCACCTGGGAGTCTCCTCCCTGGTAAAATAATGTACCTCGGACCGGGTGCTGCCATCCACCAGATGCTGGCCCGGGCCGGGGACCGCGTAAATGGCCACACAGGATGCTGCGGTTCTTAAGGACTCCGGTTCCCGGGTGTAGACCACGCCGCTCACCGCCGGGTCGATCATCTCCTGAATGAGGACCGCCATGGGAGTTTCTTGGTCCGCCAGACCGTTGCCCAGACGGTAAGCCACCGCCCTGGGGGAATATTTGCTGGCTAAAACCCCTTGATACGCCGGAAAGACCTCTTCGGGGTCAACCCCCAGGACGCTGGCATATTGGCCGGCAAAGGACGCCTCCCCGTTTTCGCCTAAGGCGCTGCTGCACAAGGCCCAGGGCCCCGGCAAGCCCTGACTCCCGTAGTCCGACAATCTGCCGGTGATTTCTGCCTCTACCTCCGGTGGCAGTTCGCCCTCCCGGATCATGGATTCCATTTCCCCGGCAAGCTCCAACAGCCGCTCCCAGTCCGTAAGCCGCACCCGGGCCAGAAGTTCGTCCAGGCGATGGCGCAGGTCATTATGCTGCACAAAGCGATAAAAGGCCCTGGTCGTGACCACAAATCCCCGGGGACCGGGAAAACCTGTCTCCCGAAGCATCCGGCTCAGGGTGTGGGCCTTGCCTCCCGCCAGCTCCGGGGCCTCCGCCGCCTCCCCTAACGTCAGGGTGTAGGGCGGCCGGCAATCCGCCCGGGGCAGAGCCGCCGCGTCCATTATGGAACATTGCAGACGGTGGAACCGGTCTTCCAGATCCTCGTAGGCCCCGGGATGCATGGCCAGCAAAGCCCGAATCAGAGACCCCACTGACCAGCGCAGGGCCCGCACCAGACTCTCGACCCAGGCCCAATCAACCTGCAAGCCCCCGTGCAGGATCTCATCCAGGTCGGTTATGAGCTCCAGGCTCTTCTTGTCGTGGCCCAACAGCTCCATGAAGGCCTCGTATTTCAGGCGCAGGAGTTTGTCCGGGGTGAAAATCTGGAGAGTCCAATACTTGAGGAACTGGCGAAGATACATGGCAACCCGGGTTGGGGGGCAAGGACTTTATGCCGTCTGCCGTTAGAAATGCCACCAACTAGTGCTGTGTTTCAGAATTAAAGCGACCCTGGAAAAGCGGGTCTTTTCCCCCCTTTCTTAAAGGGGGGTCAGGGGGGATTTTGGTAACCCCTT
>CAYNMI010000157.1:0-6354 GCA_964398095.1 uncultured Desulfobacca sp. | reverse complement strand
TTCGGCCGCACCGAAGAGGCCGACGAAGTGGGTCTCACCACCGGCCTGGCCTGGACCGAATTCGGGGGGGAACTCCTCCATACCGAGGTGGTGGTGCTGCCCGGCCGGGGCAAGCTCCTGATTACCGGCAAACTGGGCGAGGTCATGCAGGAGTCGGCCCAGGCCGCCTTGAGCTACGTGCGTTCCAAGGCCGTGAACCTGGGGCTGCCCGCGGATTTCTACCGCAAGATCGACATCCACGTCCACGTGCCCGAGGGCGCCATCCCCAAGGACGGCCCCTCCGCCGGGATTACCATCGCCACCTGCATCGCCTCGGCCTTGCTGAAGATTCCGGTGCATCGGGACGTGGCCATGACCGGGGAGATCACCCTGCGGGGCCGGGTGCTGCCCATCGGCGGGCTCAAGGAAAAGATCATCGCGGCCCACCGCCACCAGATCAAGACCGTGCTCATCCCCCTGGATAACGAAAAGGATATCAAAGAGATCCCGGCCCGGATTCTCAAGGCCGTGGAATTGGTGCCGGTGGATCACATGGATGAAGTCCTGAAAAAGGCCCTGGTCCTGGACGATCCGGACAGCCTGTTTAAACCGGCGCCGCCGCCGGTGGCCCCGGAAGCGGTTTACGTGCCGTCCGAGCCGCCCGGCGCTGAGATTCAGGCGCATTAGCCGGTGGACAGTAAACAGTGAGCAGTGAGCAGTGAGTCCCATCAAACAGGTGACACAGGCGTCTCGCCTGTGCTGAGAGTGCGCACTGCGCACCAGTGCTCCTCATAACCTAAAAGGACGCGGAGAGGATCGAAGCGGCATCCTCGGTAATCTCCCCAAGCCCCCTTGACAGCAGGGCTTCCATGGGTGAAGATATCGGGGGCGGGCGGATAGCTCAGTTGGGAGAGCATCGGCCTTACAAGCCGGGGGTCACAGGTTCGAGCCCTGTTCCGCCTACCAATTTTTAGTTCAAGGTTCAAAGTTCAAGGTTCAAGGTTTGGTTAATTTCGCATTGCTGTACGCCCCTAACTTTGAACTTGCAACCTTGAACTTTGAACTCATCATCCCGGGGGCGTAGTTCAGTTGGTTAGAACGCCGGCCTGTCACGCCGGAGGTCGCGAGTTCGAGTCTCGTCGTCCCCGCCAATGACATCAAGGGGTTGGGCATCGTGCCTGACCCTTTTTTATGCCCGGAGAATGCCTGGCCTTGCCAAGATTTGATCTCCGGGCCATTGCAACCGAAGAAGTCCATGAGACCTGCCGCGCTGGGTTAATCCGAAATAAGCGCCGGCAGACATCCGCAGCCTGGCAAAAATCAATCTAAAGCTGGAACCGCGGCGCCGGGCAGGTATAATAGGTCAAAGGGCCGCTCATACCGAGTGGCGTTCACAGAGGTATTTTTTTATAGCCGCAGGCTTCAGCCTGCACAGGCGAGACGCCTGTGCCACCTGTTTGACTGCTGCTTGATATAAGGCCACTGAACCGGTTTGGCGAGAGGCGGCCGGGGCGCCGCGCCCCCCTGCCCTCCCCTGCCATAAACCTTTTTCCGGATTTCTTACCCTACCGAAGGGGGATGCCGATGCATCGCAAAGCGCGCCGAATTATCCTCATCCTGGCGGCGCTGAGCCTGTGCGGTCCGAGTTTGGGTTGGACCCAGGGCCAGGGAGAGGCCGTCAAGATCATGAACGCGGGCTACGACCTGCTGGAGCAGGGCAAATACGACCAGGCCCAGAAGGTGTTTGAGGGGGTGCTCCAAAAAGACCCGGGCAATCCCCTGGCCCTGAACAACATCGCGGCCATCATGGTCAAGCAGGGCAAGTATGACCAGGCCCTGGGTTATCTCAAGGGGGCCTTGCCCCGGGCCAAGGGCTTCAAAGTGGCCCTGGGCCGGGTGTGCAACGTCGACGGGGTGTGCGCCGCCTGCCGCATGGGCGGCGAGGGGCAATTCGGCTCCGAGGACCTGGAGGGGGTGGTCAAGAGCAACATCCTGATGGTGGAAATGGCCAAATCCTCCCGTCCGGGGTCAAAATAATCGGGCCCGCCGGCCTTATACCGTTCTCAGTTTTCGGTTTTCGGTTAAAAGAATATGAATTATCAGTAAGTTACAGGTTCAGTTTGTTGCATTTAAAACGGAACGCGGTATTACAGGGCCAGCAACAGCAGCACGGTATAGAGCGCGGCGCCCAGGCCAAAGGCCCAGAAGAGACTTTCCTGTTCTGCCGGGAGTTCCTCTTTAATCACATTGAGGATAACCCCGCCCGCCAGAAAGGCGAACAGCACGGCCAGCATGAGTTCATGGATGGAGGTCAACCGGCCGATGGACCACCCCACCAGGACGCTCCCGGCCAGCAGCCAGCAGCCCACCCGGTTGTAGGCCGCTTTGTGGTGCCGGCGCAGGCCATAGTCGTTCACCAGGAAGTGCGCCCCCATGGCGATGCCGAAGAAGATGAGGCTGTCCAACCCCGGTTGTTCCCGGTGCAGGAGCAGATAACCCACCAGGGCGTTGAGGCAGGCGAATGAGAGGATATGAATCCAGAAGACCATGGGGGTGGTGGCATCTTCGCCCCGCTCGACCTGGCTCAAGCGGCGGGACCGGATAGCCAGGCGCTCCAGGCCGTAAAAGGTGACAAAACCCAGGAGGGCCACGATATAGACGTGGTGCTCCAGGAAGTTGAGGGGGAGATCGGCCCGGACCACCACGTCCTGGCCTTTTTTCAACTCCGGCAGGATGTGCACGAAGACGTAGGCCACGGAGGCGCCCCCGGCCAGGGAGAGCCAGCGGCTGCGGGGCGCGGCGCCCGTGAAAGCGAAGCGGCGCGCCCCCAGATGGATCAGGGCCAGACAGATGGCAAAGACCAGGGCCAGGCCAGGCATGCTTCCCCCGAATTTCTGCTGAGCGGCTCTTGACCGGGATATACGGCCGAGGATTGCCGGAGCGCGGCCTGGTCCCGGACGGCCCCGGCGATGATGTGGCTCATTTTACCCTTTTTATGGCGATCAGGTATAATAAAGTCCCGGCCCCGCCGCCAGGCTGGTCACGTTAACCGGAGTACGGCTGGAAAAGACGGGGTCCCGGTCACCCTAGCAGGTCATCGGCATAATTTTATGAAGCAACAATCTTTTTTCACCTTCCAGGCCCTGGTCTTCGGTCTGGTGGCCGCGGCCCTGACCACGGTGTATATTACCCAGCCGGTGCTGCCCGTCTTGGAGCAGGAGTTCGGGGTCAACCCCTCCCAGGCCTCGTACACCGTGTCTGCGGTGATTTTTGGAATCGCCCTGGCCAACCTGCCGTTTGGCATGCTGGCGGACCGCATTCCGGTGCAGCGTCTCTTCCTGGTGGGGGGAGCGGTGGTGGCGGCCTGCGGCTTTTTTTGCGCCGCCACTTCCAGCCTGGCCCTCCTGGTGGGCGCCAGGTTCGTGCAGGGGCTGTTTGTCCCGGCTTTGACCACCTGCCTGGCGGCTTACCTGTCCGCCAATCTGCCCCTGGAAAAGTTGAATGTGGCCATGGGGTCGTATGTCTCCGCCACGGTGGCCGGCGGTTTGGGCGGCCGCCTGCTGGGGGGCTGGATTCATCCGCCGCTGCACTGGCGCTACGCCTTCGTCACCGCCTCCCTCCTGGTGATCGCGGCCACCCTGGCCGCGGCCCGGTGGCTGCCGCCGGGCAAACTCCCGGGCAAGAGCGACGCCAAGGCCGAGGGATTTCTGGCGCTCTTGTCCCAGCCGGAACTACGCCGTTCGTTTCAGGTAGCCTTTGGGGGATTCTTTGTCTTTTCCTCGATTTTCAATTATCTGCCCTTCTATCTGCATCGGCCGCCGTTCAACGCCTCCACCGAATTCATCACCTTGCTGTATCTGACCTATCTCATCGGCATCTGTATCGGCCCCGTGGCGGGCCAGCTCAGCAACCGGATCGGCAACGGCGGCACCATGGTGCTGGGGTCTTTGGTCCTGGCCGTGGCCATTGCCCTCACCTTCATCCAGTGGATCATCGCCATCGTGTTGGGTCTCTTGCTGGTGTGCGCCGGTTTTTTCTCTATTCACGCCGCGGCCGCGGGGTCCCTAAACCGGAAACTGACCTCCAGCCGCGGGCGGGCCAACTCCCTGTACGTCCTGGCCTACTATCTGGGGGGCGCGGTGGGCATCACCCTGAGCGGCTATGCCTATGGACTGGCCGGCTGGCACGGGGTCGCCACCCTGGGCCTCCTGATGCTGACGGTGCCTCTGATTACGGGCTTGCGGGAAATGCGGCAGCCGGTCCCCGGGGCTCAGGCCGCGGAAAAGTTGAGTCCCGGCGTCTAATCCGCGATAATGATCTGGAAGGCTGATCTCCGGGACGCCGGAACCGCGCACCGGGGCACAACGAACCACGGCAGTCACATTATCAAAATGATAATCCGACGCTTAACATATTTGTCTCGTTGGGGTCTATATCAATGAAAGCCGGAAAGAGGCCCCATGACTGACGATCAGCTCGTGGCCCGAGCCCAGGAGGGAGACCTCCCGGCCTTCGAAGAACTGGTAATGAAGTACCAGAGGGAGGTCTATGGGTTGGCGTGCCGCATGGTATCCGATGCGGAGGAGGCTAAGGACTTAAGCCAGCAGGCCTTTCTCCAGGCCTTCGTCCACATCCGGAGTTTTCGCCGGGATGCGCAATTTCGCACCTGGTTGTTTCGGATTGCCATTAACCAGTGCTACAATTTTTTGAAAAGCCGCAAAAAATTTGGCGATCCGGTGGACTGTGAGGACTTGAATCTGGTGGCGGGGGAGCCTTCGCCGGAGGCTGATCTGATTACCCAGGAAGACCGCCGCCGGCTCTATGAGGCGTTGGAGCGGCTCCCCGCCAAACAGCGGGCGGTGATCACCCTGAAGGTGGAACAGGGTCTGTCTTACCAGGAAATCAGCCAGGTTCTGGGAGGGACCGCGGGGGCCGCCCGGGTTAATTACTGTCAGGCGTTAAAGACTTTAAAGAACCACATAAAGAGCGAGGACGACCATGAGGTGGCAATGCACTCTGCTGCAACGGTGGCTGCCAGAATACCCCGACGGTGATCTCCCCGCTTGGGGAAAGCGGTGGCTGAAGTCCCATGTGGCCCACTGTCCCGACTGCCGTCAGGAACTGGCGGAGCTCAGGGAGGTGGTAACTGCCATGGAGGCGACGCCGGTGGCGGACCCCGGCCCGGAATTTTGGACCGGATTTTCCCGGGAGATGCACCTCAAGCTGGTGCAAGCCGCCCAAGCGGCCCCGGCCGCGGCGGCGGCGCCCCCTTCCCGGTGGCGGCGGCTGCCCTATCTCCTGGGGGCGCCGGTCTTGGCGGTGCTGCTGGTGTGGGTGGCGGTGCAGTTGACGGGGCCCGGCAAACCCGTGCAAAACCTGGCCATGGTCAAGCGTCCCGCGGCCCCCGAAATGGCGGCCGTTGCCAAGCGGGCCGCCGCGCCGCCGGCCGGAATAACCGCGGCGTCTGACGTGGGAATAGACCAATTTGTCACGGTCTCTCTGGATGAAGGTGCGGCCCTGCCGACCGCGGAGGAAGTGGATATTTCCGGTTGGGGGCTGGATTCGGAACTGGCAGGTATGAGCGACCATGAAAAAGAAGCCTTCCTGAATAAAATGTATCAACGTGAGAAGGGTGGGTCATGTATCGTAAGATTCTCCTCTTGTTCCTGGGGGTAACCCTGGGGGGGACCGGCTGGGCCTGGGGACAACCGCGCCACGCCATGCACGGCGGCTTTCAGGACCGGCTCATGGAAATTAAGCGGACCCAGTTGGGCCCGGCCCTGGGGGTGAATCAGCAGACGGTGGACAAGTTGCTGGCCATCGACCAGCGCTACAAACCGCTGCGCCACCAACTGATCATGGGGATGAAGAACGATATGCGGCTCTTGCAGCAACTCGTATCCCAGCCCAACCCGCCGGAGGCGCAAATCAAGACCATTCTCAGCGACATGAAGAGCAAGAGACTGAAGATGCTCACCCTCCAACAGAGCAAGGACGATGAGGAGACGGCCTTGCTCACGCCGGTCCAGCAAGCCCGCTACATCATGTATATCATGACCCTGATCCGGGAAGCCCGCAGCATCCGGGGCGGCCCCGGCGGACCCGGTGGACCCGGCGGCCCGGGGAGGCAACCCTTTCGGCCGCCTCGGGAGATCCCGGTGTCTCGTCCGGCCCAGTAAGGGGGGCCGGCAACCAACCATCCCACCCTACCGTCCCTACCTTGAAGACCGGCAAGTGACCTGCTAACCGTCAGGTCGGCTGCCGGTTTTTTTGTTTCCCTACTTGCTAAATCCGGGTGAAGCGATTTAAAATAGCACTGTTGCCGGAGTGGTGGAATTGGTAGACGCAGGGGACTCAAAATCCCCCGAGGGCAAC